>CBDTYK010000308.1:0-2857 GCA_965364595.1 uncultured bacterium | reverse complement strand
TCGATTCCCGGGGCGTGATCCACACCGGTCGTGACGACCTGTCGGAGATCAAGCTGGAGTTCGCCAGGGACACCGAAGCGAGGACCCTCGCCGACGCACTGGCGGGTGCCGACGCGTTCGTCGGGGTGTCCGTTGCAGATGCGGTCTCGAAGGAGATGGTCGAGTCGATGGCATCGGATCCGATCGTGTTCGCTCTCGCGAATCCCGATCCCGAGATCACCTACGACGACGCCAAAGCAGCACGACCCGACGCCATCGTTGCCACGGGGCGCAGCGATTTCCCCAACCAGGTCAACAATGTGCTCGGGTTCCCCTTCATCTTCCGGGGTGCGTTGGATGTCCGTGCGAAGGGTGTCAGCGAGGGCATGAAGATCGCGGCCGCCAAGGCCCTTGCCGATCTCGCCCGAGAGCCCGTGCCGGAGTCGGTCCTCAAGGCATACAACCTCGATCGTCTCCAGTTCGGACGGGACTACCTGATCCCGAAGCCGTTCGACCCTCGAGTGCTGTGGACGGTGGCACCTGCCGTTGCGCACGCCGCAACCGAGGAAGGGCTCGCTCGCGACCCGATCGTCGATCTCGACGCCTATCGGGAAGCGCTCCGAGCGAGGTTCCAGTCCAGCTACAGCCTCATCCAATCGGTCACGGTGCGGGCGAAGGCTCGCCCCAAGACCGTGGTCTATCCGCACGGGGACGATCTTCGGATCGTGCGGGCGGCGCGACGCGTGCTCGACGAGGGCATCGCCTCTCCGGTGCTGCTGGGCGACACCGGCGTGATCAGGGAGCTCTCGACCGAACTCGGAATCGACCTCGAGGGGCTCACCGTGATCGATCCCGTCACTGACGCCGACTTGCGCGCACGCTATGCGAAGCGGCTCGTCGAGCTGCGTCGATCGAAGGGCATGTCCGAGGCGACGGCCGAACGGCAGGTGTTCGATCCGAACGTGTTCGCTGCGTTGATGGTCGAGCAGGGTGATGCCGATGCCGTCCTGGGTGGGCTCACGACGTTCTATCCCGAGACGATCCGGCCTGCGCTCCAGATCATCAGGCTGGAGGAGGGACGCACGATCGCCTCGGCGCTGTATGTCGTCGTCACCAAGGGGACGCCGCTCTTCTTCACCGACTGCGCCGTCAACATCGAGCCGGATGCGAAGGAGTTGGCGGAGATCGCGTCCGCCGCTGTGGAGATCGCCGAGCATCAGTTCGATCGCAAACCACGCGTGGCGTTCCTCTCGTACTCCGACTTCGGCTCGGCCTTGGGCGACGAGCCTGCGCGAGTCCGGCAGGCAGTCGAGATCTTCCGCGAGATGCATCCGGACGTGCCGGCGGATGGCGAGATGCAGGCGGACACGGCCGTGATGACGGACCTCATGCTCGCTCGGCGTCCGCACGGCACGCTGGGACGAGCGGCGAACGTGCTGGTGTTCCCGAGCCTCACGGCGGCGAACGCCGCCTACAAGCTGCTCCATCACCTCGGTGATGCCGAGGTGATCGGTCCGATCCTGTCGGGCCTCGCCAAGCCCGTCCATGTCCTGCAGCGTGATGCCGAGGTCGGCGATGTGGTGAACCTGACCGCCTACGCGGTCGCCGACGCCCAACGTCGCGACTGAGGCCTTACGTAGCGCACCTGATCTGCCGACTTCGAGTGTGTGAAAACGATCGAGCAGATCGAGTCCTTGGACGAGCTCCGAGACGTCGACCCGCTCCGAGCGACGCGCCCATGGCTGTACGGCCTGGGTGCCCTCGTGGCGGCGTACCTCGTCACGCGCTTCGAAACAGAGGGTCTGTGGCCCATCGCCATCGGGCTCGCCCTCATGGTTCCGGTCGCCTATCTGACCGGCCGGTGGGGATGGGACCATGTGATCTTGGCCATCGATTCGCTGTTGATGGGGGTCATCGTCCTCCGGACCGGTCTGAACCCAGCGGCCATGAGCTTTCTGTGGGCGACCCATCTCGGCTCGGCGATCCTGCTGTATGAGGGGCGTCAACGCCGGTTCGTCGTCGGGGCGATCGGTGTCGCCATCAGCTCCTCCTATCTCGGCACGGGGGTCGTCTTTTCCGTGATCCCGGTCGACCCGAGCAACCTCAGGTACGCAGAGGTGTTCACCATGGTCTTCGGGATCCTTGCGTTTCTCTCGGTCATGCCGCTGGCTGCGGCATTGATCCGACACCGGTTCGTGCTCCAGACTTCCATGGTCGAGGAGGGTGCACGACGGCTGTCGATGCAGCGTCAGTTCACGTCGATGGTCAGTCACGAGCTGCGGGGCCCGTTGACGTCGATCAGAGGCTTCGCCCAACTGCTTCTCGACAACGAAACAACGCTGGAGTCGGGGGAGCGGGCCGAGATCCACGGCCTCATCGAGCAAGAGGCCGAGAACCTCAACACACTGGTGGACGACATCCTGATCATCCTCCGCTTCGAGTCCGGAAACCTCCACGTGGCAGCCGAGAACGTGAATGTGAGGAAGGCCGCCGACGAGATCATGGCTGCGCTCGCCCACATGGACCGTGGCAACGAGGTCGTGATCGATGTCGACCCGGCGCACACGGCGGTCGGCGACGAGGCGAGGATTCGGCAGGTCATCCGCAATCTCGTGACGAACGCCATCAAGTACGGCGGCACACGGATCGAGATCACGTCTGAGCTCCGGGGCGACACGCTCCATCTGTCGGTCCTCGATGACGGAGACGGGATTCCGTCCGATCTCAGAAACCAGCTGTTCGACGACTACGCCCAGGGTGCGAATGCCGACATGTCGACAGGCTATGGCCTCGGGTTGGGGATCAGCCAGAGGCTGGCGCACTTGATGCACGGGGAACTCGTCTACGAGGACGCACAACCGAGCGGGGCGCAGTTCAC
>CBDTYK010000307.1:0-2886 GCA_965364595.1 uncultured bacterium | reverse complement strand
ACTGTCATCTCTTCGAAGACCGACAGCAGGTCTTCCGTCGTCATCTTTGCCATTGTCATTCCTCCTCGGCCGCAGCGGCCGGTGCTTCATCGGCGGTGTCGGGCGCAGCGGCACCGACGAATTCGCCTGATTCCTTCTTTTCGAGCAGTTGCGAGAGCATGTTTGCGGCGTTCCTGTTGAACGATGCGAACATGCCGGCCGCCTTGTACAGCGGTGCCTTCGCCCCGCCGGCGATCTTCGCCAGCAGGACTTCACGGGGTTCGATCTCAGCGAGCCTGGAGACCTGCTCGGGGAGCAGGACGTCCCCTGACATGATGCCTGCCTTGAGGACGAGGTTCTCGTTCTCCTTGGAGGCATCCTTCAGGGCCTTTGCGGTGGCGACTGCATCGTCGTGGGCAAAGGTCAGCGCCGTCGGACCCACGAGGTGCTCGGCGATCCCTTCGATCCCGAGTTCGTCGGTGGCCAGCTTGGCGAGCGTCATCTTCACGACCTTGTAATCGGCCCCGGTGTCACGCAGGGCTCTTCTCAAGGTCTGAAGCTGAGACACGGTGAGGCCGCGAAATTCGGTCAGATACACGGCGCGGGCGCCTTCGATCTGCTCCTTGATTTCGGCAACTGCCTGAACCTTCTCAGGTCTCGGCATTCTCGGCTCCTTCTTCTATGAACAAACCTCCCTCGGCACACGACCAGGGAGGCTCTCGAGAGCCGACCTGCGTTGGTGGGATCCACCCATTATGCGAAGCGCCAACGGTCTTGGGCCGAGGAATGAATTGTGCTCTGCACGTTACGCCTCGGCGCTCCCGCACGCAAAACGCGTGTGACACAAGTTGACGCCTGGAACCTGGAACCTGGAACCTGGAACGATGATGACAGGATCTTCCTGGACAGCCGCCCCAGAAAGCGCGATGGTGTTCCGAGGTCAGGGGATCTCCGAACGACAACCTGGGCACTTCAGATCAAGCCCACGATTCCCGGGCTCGGACCGTACGGTACGGGACATGCGGTGATCGCACCGCCAACCCGTCGACAACCTGGCACACGTCGCCACCGTCGGCCGACCCGTGGACTCGGAGATCCCCTCTTCTGAGAAGGCCCCGGAGCGAGAGCTCCGGGGCCTTCTCTACTCACGAGCGTCGAGCAGGCTCAGATGGCCTTCTCGGCCGCCTCCACGAAACGGGCGGTGTCGACGCGAACGCCGGGTCCCATCGTCGAGGACAGGGAGACCCCTTTGATGAAGCGCCCCTTGGCGGCAGCGGGACGGGCTCGAACGATTTCGGCGCCGAGCGCAACGAGGTTCTCCTGGAGGGCCTCAGGCTCGAACGACGCCTTTCCGATCGGCACATGGACGTTGCCGTAGCGGTCGTTGCGATACTCGAGCTTGCCCGCCTTGAACTCGGCGACGGCCTTGCCGACGTCGGGCGTGACGGTTCCGGCCTTCGGGTTTGGCATGAGTCCCCGGGGCCCGAGCACACGACCGAGCTTGCCGACCTCGGCCATCATGTCGGGGGTGGCGATCATCAGGTCGAAGTCGAGCGCACGGCCGCCTGCGATCTCCTCGGCCAGCTCCTTGCCACCGACGATGTCTGCGCCGGCTTCGGTCGCCTCGGCGTGCTTGTCGGCGGGAGCGATGACGGCGACTCGGATCTCCTGACCGGTCCCGTTCGGGAGAGCAACGGTCCCGCGGACCAGCTGATCGGCCTTCCGGGCGTCGATGTTGAGCTTGAAGACGACGTCGATCGTCTCATCGAACTTGGTGGTTGCGAAGCTCTTGACCAGCCCGACCGCCTGATCCGGCGGGTATTCGGCGAGTCGGTCGTAGCTGCGAGCGGCATTGGCATACCGCTTTCCCTTGCGTGCCATGTTGTCTTCCTTCTGTGGTGCATACGGTGAATGGCTCACCTCCCACGTCGACCGGACGGAGCGTCCGGGATTGCTCTCGTTGTCCTCAGCCTTCGACGAGCAGGCCCATGGAGCGGGCGGTGCCCTCCACGATCTTCATCGCGGCATCGATGTCGTTGGCGTTGAGATCGGGCATCTTGGTCTCGGCGATCTCCTTGACCTGTGCCCGCGTCACCTTGCCGACCTTGTCCTTGTTCGGCTCCGACGAGCCCTTGTCGACCTTGGCGGCTTGGCGCAGGAGGGCGGCGGCGGGCGGCGTCTTGAGGATGAACGTGAAGCTGCGATCCTCGTAGATCGAGATCTCGGTCGGGATGATCTGGCCACGGCTGTTCGCGGTGGCGTCGTTGTATGCCTTGACGAAGTCCATCAGGTTCACACCGTGCGGACCGAGGGCCGTACCCACGGGTGGCGCCGGTGTTGCCTGACCCGCAGGCAGCTGCATCTTGACGACGGCAGCGAGCTTTCTCTTACCCATTGTTGTGTATCTCCTGACGTGCGGCGGCGCGGGGGCCCGCGGCGCCGAGTTCTATGCCTTCTGGATGTCCCCGAACCCGAGATCGACCGGGGTGTCGCGACCGAAGATGTCGACGAGGACAGTGACCTTCGATTGGTCGAGGTCCATATCTTCGATCTTTCCGGTGAAGTCTGCAAATGGGCCGGTCTGGACACGGACGATCTCGCCGATCTCCCAGTCCGGACGGAATTGCGGCTTCGGCTTGGTTTCCTCTTCCTCGACTCCGAGGAAACGCTCGACCTCTCGACGCGACAGAGGCGTCGGGGTGTTCGAGCCGCCGACGAATCCCGTCACGCCTGGCGTGTTCCGCACAGTGAACCACGAGTCATCATCGAGGTTCATGCGCACGAGGATGTAGCCGGGAAAGACCTTCTTCGGAACGGTGACCTTCTTGCCGTTCTTGATCTCGACGACGTCCGTCATGGGGATGTGGACCTCGTAGATCCGGTCCTCCATGTGCATCGACTTGATGC
>CBDTYK010000306.1:0-2891 GCA_965364595.1 uncultured bacterium | reverse complement strand
CCCTCGAGCTCGTCGATCACCGATTCGGTGATCCGCACCTCTCACTCGAAGAGTGCCGCGAGCGCGACCAGAACTACGCCATGCCGCTCTTCGTCACCGCGCGGTTCGTGAACCGCGACACGGGTGAGATCAAGGAGCAGCAGGTCTTCCTCGGCGACTTCCCGATGATGACCGACGACGGTGTGTTCATCGTGAACGGCACCGAGCGTGTCGTCGTCTCCCAGCTCGTCCGGTCGCCGGGCGTGTACTTCGACGCAACAGCGGACAAGACCTCCGACCGGTTCATCTACGCGGGGAAGATGATCCCCGGGCGTGGCGCCTGGCTGGAGTTCGACACCGACAAGCGTGACACCATCGGCGTTCGCGTCGACCGCAAGCGCCGTCAGTACGTGTCGGGCTTCCTGCGTGCGCTCGGGATCGCCGAGACGGACGAGGAGATTCTCGACCTCTTCGACGGCGCAGAGTCGATCCGCAACTCGATCGAGCGTGACCCGTCCGACACCAAAGAAGAGGCGCTCGTCGATCTGTATCGCAAGCTCCGTCCGGGTGAGCCCACCACGGTCGAGTCAGCCCGCGGTCTGATCCAGACGCTGTTCCGCAATCCCAAGCGCTACGACCTCACCAGGGTCGGCCGCTACAAGCTGAGCCAGAAGTTCCAGGCACCCGTTCCGGACGACTACCGGGTAGAGGGACTCCAGCTCCTGCGGGACGAGGACATCGTCGACGCCATCAAGTATCTGGTGAAGATGCACGCCGGTGAGCCGACCATGACCACCCATCTCGGTGTGGAGATCCCGGTCCGCACCGACGACATCGACCACTTCGGCAACCGTCGAATCCGCACCGTCGGTGAGCTCATCCAGAACCAGATCCGCGTTGGTCTCACCAGGCTCGAGCGGGTCGTCAAGGAGCGGATGACCACCCAGGACCCAGAGGCGATCACCCCACAGAGCCTGATCAACATTCGCCCCGTGACGGCGTCGATCAAGGAGTTCTTCGGAACCAGCCAGCTCAGCCAGTTCATGGACCAGCCGAATCCGCTGGCGGGCCTCACCCACCGGCGCCGGCTCTCGGCGCTCGGCCCGGGCGGGCTCAGTCGCGAACGGGCGGGCTTCGAGGTTCGTGACGTCCACTCCAGCCACTACGGCCGGATGTGCCCGATCGAGACCCCCGAGGGTCCGAACATCGGCCTCATCGGCTCTCTGGCGACGTACGCCCGGGTCAACCGCTTCGGCTTCATCGAGACGCCGTATCGGAAGGTGGAGAACGGCATCGTCACGTCGCAGATCGACTACCTCACCGCCACCGAAGAGGAGCGCTACGTCATCGCCCAGGCGAACGCACCGCTCGAGCCGAACGGCAAGTTCACCAACGACAAGGTGCTGGTCCGCCAGGCAGGTGGTGGCGGCGATGTCGATTTCGTCGACTCCGACGCCGTCGATTACATGGACGTGTCGCCGAAGCAGATCGTGTCGGTTTCCACCGCGCTGATTCCCTTCTTGGAGCACGACGACGCCAACCGTGCGCTGATGGGCTCGAACATGCAGCGCCAGGCAGTGCCTCTGCTCAAGGCCGACGCCCCGCTGGTCGGGACGGGCATCGAGCACCGCACCGCCATCGACTCCGGGGACATGGTGCTTTCGACCGTCGACGGCGAGGTCGTCGAGATCACCGGTTCTGAGATCATCGTCAAAGAGAAGGGCGCCAACAAGAAGCACGTCTACCCACTCGACAAGTTCGAGCGGTCCAACCAGGGCACGTGCATGAACCAAAAGGCGCTCGTTCGTGAGGGTGACAAGGTCGAGGTCGGGGATGTCCTCGCCGACGGCCCGTCGACCGATCAGGGCGAGTTGGCGCTCGGGCGCAACCTGATGGTGGCGTTCATGCCGTGGAACGGTTACAACTACGAGGACGCCATCATCCTGTCCGAGAAGCTCGTCAAGGACGACCTGCTGACTTCGATCCACATCGAGGAGCATGAGATCGATGCACGCGACACCAAGCTCGGTGCCGAGGAGATCACTCGTGACATCCCCAACGTCGCCGACGAGGTCCTCGCAGACCTCGACGAGAACGGGATCATCCGGGTCGGGGCCGAGGTCGGGCCGGGCGACTATCTCGTCGGGAAGGTGACGCCCAAGGGCGAGACCGAGCTCACTCCTGAAGAGCGCCTCCTGCGGGCGATCTTCGGTGAAAAGGCACGAGAGGTCCGCGACACGTCGCTCAAAGTCCCTCACGGTGAGTCCGGCAAGGTCATCGCCGTCAAGGTGTTCGAACGTGCCGAGGGCTTCGATCTCCCGCCAGGTGTCAATGAACTGGTGCGTGTCTATGTCGCCAGCCAGCGCAAGATCTCCGAAGGGGACAAGCTGGCAGGTCGCCACGGGAACAAGGGAATCGTTGCGAAGATCCTCCCCGAGGAGGACATGCCGTTCCTGGAGGACGGGACCCCCGTCGACATCATTCTCTCGCCGCTCGGTGTGCCCTCCCGAATGAACCTCGGCCAGGTGCTCGAGGTCCATCTCGGTTGGGCCGCCTCCCGCGGCTGGGAAGCCTTCGATGGCGACAGCCCGGCCGCGGTCGGAGCGGAGCCGTGGACGAAGACCGCCACCCCGGTGTTCGACGGCGCCCGCGAGGACGAGATCATGAAGGTGCTCGAGTATGCCAAGCCCAATCGCGACGGTGTGAAGCTGGTCGGCGGCGATGGCAAGGCAACGCTGTACGACGGTCGCACCGGTGAGCCGTTCGACACCCAGGTCACCGTGGGCTACATGTACATCCTGAAGCTCGTCCACCTCGTCGACGACAAGATCCACGCCCGGTCGACCGGCCCGTACTCGATGATCACCCAGCAGCCGCTGGGCGGCAAGGCGCAGTTCGGTGGCCAGCGCTTC
>CBDTYK010000305.1:0-2899 GCA_965364595.1 uncultured bacterium | reverse complement strand
CCTGGTCGACCAACTTGCCGACGACCTCGTCGAGAAGGCATCGTTGGTTGCGTTGACGCTGCCGGACGAGACCCTGCGGTTCGATGTCAGACGCCAGGCAGCGGCGCTCGATGCGCGAGTCACCGTGATCTCTGTCGACGGTCGGGTGTTGGCCGACTCGGTTTCCGATCCAGAGGTGATGGACGACCACTCCGACCGACCCGAAGTTCTCGCCGCTCTCGCAGGCGGGGTCGGCAGGTCGTCCCGTTACAGCGATACCACGGACGAGAACCGGCTCTACGTCGCCTTGCCCCCGGAAGACGGTCGAGTCGTCCGGCTCTCCGTGACCGAGGCCAAGATCGCCGATGAGCTGAGCACCCTCACAGGGAGGATCGTGTCGGCGATCGCGTTGGTCGGCGTCGTCGGTGTCGTGGGCGCGCTCTTCGCAGCAACACGCATCGCCACGCCCATCGCCGCCCTGACAGACACGGCGGATGCCATCGCCGGCGGCCGCCTCGATGCCAAACCCGAGCGATCGACCACGATTGAACTCGACCGGCTCGGCCAGGCGATCGGTCGAATGGCATCCGATCTCGGTCGACGCATTCGGGAGAGCGAGCAGGAGCGCGAGACGCTCGAACGTGTGCTCGGAGCACTTCCGGACGGTGTGTTGCTGGTGGAGTCGGACGACCGCCTGTCATACGCCAACGAGCCGTTCCGAGATCTCTTCGGGGCGGTGCCCGATCGTCTGCAGGCGCTCACCCCGGCGACTGTCCAGCGTGCCGCTCGAACTGCTCGGGCCGGGGAGGTGTTCAAAGCCGACATCGAGCTGGGGGCCGCAGCGAAGGTGGTCTCGCTCGTCGCCATGCCGATCCGCGACGACAGGGCCCAGGTGCTCGTGGTTGCGTCCGACATCACCGAACGGCATCGGCTGGAAGCGATGCGACGAGACTTCGTCGCCGACGCGTCACACGAACTCAAGACCCCGATCGCATCGGTCCTGGCGTCGTCGGAGGCTCTTCAGCTGGCGTTGTCCCGAGATCCCGATCGAGCCGAGGGGTTTGCGTCACAGGTCGAGGCTGCCGCGCGCCGCCTGGCCCGGATCGTCTCAGATCTGCTGGACCTCTCTCGGCTCGAGGCATCGGCCGTCTCCGATGAGGTGACTCAGATCGACGTGGTGGTTACCGAGGAGGTCGAGCGGTTGCGTGCGAGAGCGGAAGCCGGGGGAGTGACGGTGGCCGTCGAACTGGAACGGGTGACCGTTCCAGGGCCTTCCTCCGACTGGGCGCTCGCCGTTCGCAACCTCTGCGAGAACGCAATCGCGTACACCGATGATGGCGGCAGTGTCTCCGTCACCGTCATTCTTCACGACGAATCGGTCGAACTGACGGTCTCCGACACCGGCACGGGCATCCCCACGAGGTCGCTCAACCGAGTGTTCGAGCGCTTCTATCGCGTTGACGTTGCTCGCTCCCGTGAGACGGGCGGGACGGGACTCGGGCTGGCCATCGTCAAGCACGTTGCCGAACGGCATGGGGGGTCCGTCTCGGCAACCTCCGAGCTGGGTCGTGGATCGACGTTCAGGATCCGGATCCCGATTCACGAGTCGGCTGAAACCCAGTCCCACATACGAGCCTGAGATCGAGCCGCGGCCGAGATCTGGACGGCGGTCGCCTCCATGGTTCCTGAATGTCCCGGTGGACAGGTAGCGTTGCGGGCCTGATGTCGCTGCTAGATCGCATCAACGCTCCCTCGGATCTCGACGATCTCTCCTGGGCCGAACTCAACGAGCTCGCCGAGGAGATCCGCTCGTTCCTGCTCGACAAGATCTCCCGTACCGGCGGGCATCTGTCCCCCAATCTCGGCATCGTCGAACTGACCATCGGGCTGCATCGTGCGTTCGATTCGCCGACGGACCGCATCTTCTGGGACGTCGGTCACCAGGCATACGTCCACAAGCTGCTCACCGGTCGCCAGGACGGCTTCGATCATCTGAGGACCTACGGCGGGATGAGCGGCTACCCGTCACGATCCGAGAGCGAGCACGACTTCGTCGAGAACAGCCACGCTTCGACATCGATCTCCTACGCGCTCGGCAACGCCCTGGCGACGGAAGAAGGGTTCTCGATCGCGGTCATCGGCGACGGTGCGTTCACCGGCGGTCAGGCATACGAGGCGCTCAGCCACCTGTCGGTGCTCCGACCCGAGAAGGTGATCGTCGTGCTCAACGACAACGGGCGTTCGTATGCGCCGACGGTGGGCGGGCTGGCGATGCTGGCCGGGCTCGCAGGGCTCCGGTTCGATCCCCGCTACGAGTGGGCGAAGCGGACGACCGGACGGATGCTCCGCACCATGCCGGTCGTCGGTGACACCGCCGACGAACTCGCGATGCGGTTCAAGGAGGCGGTGAAGCAAGTGATCGAGCCGTCGACGGTGTTCGACACGCTCGGTCTCAAGTACTCAGGCCGCATCGACGGCCACGACATCCCTCTCATCGAGGAGACGCTCCGTCGGGCGAAGGAGTTCCGAGAGCCGGTGGTGGTGCACATCGTCACCGAGAAGGGCAACGGATACGAGCCGGCGATCGCCGATGACGTGGACAAGCTCCACGGCGTCTCGACGTTCGACATCGCAACCGGACAGCCGCTGAAGTCCGAGACCAAGTTCACCGACGTGGCCGGCAAGGCGTTGGCCGAAGCGGCGCGCAACGATCCCGATCTGGTCGGGATCAGCGCAGCCATGGTGTCGTCCACCGGGCTCCAGCAGATGTCCGAAGAGTTCCCGCACCGGGTGATCGACGTCGGGATCGCCGAACAACATGCCGTTGGGCTCGCGGCCGGGCTCGCCATGGCCGGCAAGCGTCCCGTGGTCGCGATGTACTCCACCTTCCTGCAGCGGGCGATCGACCAGGTGACGATGG
>CBDTYK010000304.1:0-2922 GCA_965364595.1 uncultured bacterium | reverse complement strand
CCCCGATCTTCCCGCCGGGTTCGAGGTGACGGGCCGTCGGGACATCGACATCGAGAAGCGGTTGCGCGTCTTCGACGAAGAGGTGTCTAGCTACTTCGAGTAGACCCACCTCCTACTTCTGCTTGACAGCAGTCAAAACTGAGAGCTATCGTCGCAGAAGCCGGCGCCGGCCGAAACCGGTGCCCACCAAGGAGGAGGAGTCGATGAAACAACGATGGTTCAGATTCGTCGTTCTCATGTCCGCACTGGCGCTCGTCGCTGCCGCATGCGGATCTGACGACGGCACAACGACCACTGCGGCGGACGACGCTGCAACGACCGCCGGTGACACGGCAGATGGAGACACGATCGTCGGTCTGATCACCAAGAACGAGACGAACCCGTTCTTCGTGAAGATGCGCGAAGGAGCACAGGCCAAGGCGGATGAACTCGGAGTCGAACTCCGGGCGTTCGCCGGCACCGGCGACGAGGACAACGCGTCGCAGGTCTCGGCGATCGAAGATCTCATTGCGATCGGCGCAGCAGGGTTCATGATCACCGCTGCCGACACCGTTGCGATCGTCCCGACGATCGAACGGGCTCGAGATGAGGGCCTCCTCGTGATCGCACTCGACACACCGCTCGATCCGATCGATGCTGCCGACGCGACCTTCGCAACCGACAATTTCCGGGCGGGTGAGCTCATCGGCCAGTGGGCGGCGGCGACGATCGACGATCCTGCCAACGCCAAGATCGCACTTCTGAACATCAACGAGAGCCAGCCCACCGTTGGCGTTCTCCGTAACCAGGGCTTCCTGACGGGTTTTGGCGTCGATATCGGAGATCCCAATCAGTGGGGTGACGAAACCGATTCACGCATCGTCGGACAGGACATCACCGACGGCAACGAAGAGGGCGGCCGAAGCGCCATGGAACGTCTGATCGCCCTCGATCCGGAGATCAATGTCGTGTATACGCTCAACGAGCCCGCCGCGGCCGGCGCCAAGCTGGCGCTCGACGCCGCCGGTATCGAGGCGCTGATCGTGTCGGTCGACGGATCGTGCACGGGCGTCCAAGACGTCGCCGACGGGAACATCGGCGCCACGTCGATGCAGTTCCCGCTATTGATGGCGTCTCTTGGGGTCGAAGCGATTGCCACCGGGGACATCCCCCCGAATTCGGAAGGCATCGACTTCTTCAACACCGGGGTCGAACTGATCACGGATGGAGCCGTCGATGGGGTCGACTCGCAGACGAGCGAGTGGGGCCTCGACAACTGCTGGGGCTGATGCCGCTGTAGTTCACGCACTGAAGGAGGTTGGGTGCGGCGAACGGCCGCACCCAACCACAACCACCGGTCGACCATCGAGCACGACCGGGAGATAGGAACGATAAGGCTCATGGCGGAGGACCAGGGAACCAAGGGCAGTACAGCCAGATCGACCGATGACCTGGCGACCGCAGAAGGCATCGCAGGCAGCGCCGACGGCGATATTGCGGTATTCGAACAGAGTCAAACGGCGGTCAAACGCCTACAGAGATTCCTCCACAGCCGTCCCCTTGCGAGTCCCTCAGCGGTGCTGTTGCTCGCTTTCGTGTTCTTCAGCATCTTCGGCGAGAGGTTCCTCACTACAACCAACGTGTCGACGATCCTCGCCCAGGTCATGATCATCGGAACCTTGGGTATCGCCCAGACGATCATCATCCTGACTGCCGGCATCGATCTCTCGGTCGGTGCCATCACGCTGTTCAGTTCGGTCACGATGGGGAAGCTCGCAGTCACCTGGGGCTGGAATCCCTGGCTGGGTCTGCTCTTGGGAATCGCGCTCGGGCTTGCATGTGGCGTCGGAAACGGCTTGCTCGTCACCCGACTCAAGTTGCCTCCATTCATCGCAACGCTCGGCACCCTGAGCGTGTTCTCAGCCTTGGCGCAGTGGTTCTCGGACAACGCCACGATTCGCAATGCAGACGTGATCAACGAGGCGAACATTCTGCTCTGGTTCGGCAACGTCTGGGAACCGGTGAGCGGCTTCCGGATCACCTACGGCGCATTTTTCATGCTGGTCCTCTACGCGATCTTCATGTATGCCCTTCAGCAGACCGCCTGGGGGGAGCACGTCTACGCAACTGGCGACGCGCCCGAATCTGCCCGGCTCGTCGGTATCCGCACAGATCGCGTGTTGTTGTCGGTCTACGCCGTCGCCGGCGTACTCTGCGGGATCGCCGGATGGTTGTGGATCGGCCGCATCGGTGCCGTGAGCCCGATCCCGATCGTCAACGCGAATCTCGAGAGCATCACCGCCGTCGTCATCGGCGGGACCAGTTTGTTCGGGGGACGAGGTCGTGTTGTCGGAACCCTCATCGGTGCGCTCATCGTCGGCGTATTCGACAGCGGACTGTCGCAGCTCGGATTCGAGCCGCTGTGGCGGGTCTTCGCAGTCGGAGTTCTCGTTCTGGTCGCTGTGGCGCTCGACCAGTGGATCAGGAGGGTGGCATCATGACGACACTCACTCAAACACCCGTTCTCGAGGCGCGCGGGCTGACCAAACGCTTCGGCAATGTCACGGCACTGGAGGATGCCGACTTCGAACTGCTCCCCGGGGAGATCGTCGCTGTCATCGGTGACAACGGAGCCGGGAAGTCGTCGCTCATCAAGTGTTTGTGCGGTGCCTATTCGCCGGACGAAGGCGAGATCCTTCTCGATGGCGAGCTTGTGAGGTTCAAGAGCCCGCTCGAGGCACGCGATCTTGGTATCGAGACCGTGTACCAGAGTCTCGCAGTGTCACCAGGACTCGACATCGCACAGAACATGTACCTCGGGCGCGAGCGCCGCAAGCCCGGCATCCTCGGATCGGTGTTCAGACTGCTCGATCGATCCTCGATGGAGGACCACGCCAGGAAACAGCTGAGCGAACTCGGGTTGCTGACCATTCAGGACATCGG
>CBDTYK010000303.1:0-2926 GCA_965364595.1 uncultured bacterium | reverse complement strand
GGTGGCTTGACGATCGTGCCGTACATCAGCACGAGATCAGTGTGGCTACTGGCCGAGTTGCTGGCCGAGCGCACCGGCGAGCCAGTGCGGGTTGCGGGCCCTCCGCCAGATCTCACCGAACGGGTCAACAACAAAGCGTGGTTTGCTCAGCGGGTGAGGGAGCTGCTGGGTCCTGAGGCGCTGCCCGAAACGCACGTGGCCTCTGATGAACGCGAGTTGAAGACACACCTTTGCGCCCTCGCAACTGGCCGTGGGCGAGTGGTCGTCAAAGTGCCGTCGGGCTCCGGTGGTCGAGGGATCGTGACATTCGAAGCATCGTCGGTTTCGTCCGACAGGGTCGAAGCGACCGTCCGGTGGCTCCAGGGTGTACTCGCACAGGGTGGATGGGATCGCTGCTTTCCGCTGGTCATCGGGTCTTGGGCGGAGCCTGTCGTGGGCAGTCCTTCGGCTCAAGTGTGGATTCCCCATCCCGAGGAAGGAACTCCGATCGTCCAAGCCGTCTTCGATCAGCGGCTGAAGGACACTCGATTCGTTGGCGGGTCCACGAGCGAGCTTCCGACGAAGGTGCAAGACAGATTGCGAGACGACGCGGGGCAACTGGCCGGGCTGTTCCAACGCCTCGGCTACTTCGGTCGTTGCAGCTTCGACGCCGTACTGGTCGGCTCCAACCCCACCACGGCTCGTATCCATTGGCTGGAGTGCAACGGACGGTGGGGCAGCGTCTCGACCGCTCTGGCCGCCATCGAGCGGGTCACCGGGTCCGGGCGCCCCTTCGTCGTCGTCCAGAGCGAGGCCTCTGTCGGGCCGGAGCGATCCTTCGAAGAGGTCGTGACGATTCTTGGCAGAGATTCCGTCCAGCGGCGGGGCGACGGCACAGGGGCGCTGATCCTCTCTCCTCACCGGGTGATGCAGGGCACGGGTTTGAATCTGGCCGTGATCGAGGCGTCGCCGGGCGAGGCGCGGCGATCAGCAACACGACTTCTCGAGCGTTTCCGCTCGAACGGGTGAAGGTCTCAGTCGGCTGAAGACGCAGGAGGTTCGTCGATGGTGGCTCGGACGAGCGCGAAGTCCTCCCGCATCGACGCTTCGACATCGGGGCGGCCCCGCAGGGCGGCCGCGGGGTGGAAGGTCGGGACGACGATGATGCCACGCCACCAGCGGTAGCGCTGTCCGCGCATCCTCGTGATGCCCGTCTCGGTCTTCAGGAGCAGCTTGGTTGCGAAGTTGCCGAGTGTCACGACGACTGCAGGCTCGATCAGCTCGAGCTGCCTGCGGAGGTACCCTTTGCACGCCTCGATCTCATCGGGGCGGGGGTCGCGGTTGCCCGGTGGCCGACACTTCAAGACGTTGGCGATGTACACCTGGTCTCGGTCGATGCCCACCTCGGACATGATCGTGTTGAGCAGTCGGCCCGCTGCGCCGACGAACGGCTCTCCTTGTAGGTCCTCGTTCTTACCGGGGGCCTCCCCGACGATCATGACGTCTGCATCTGGCGCGCCAACACCGAAGACGACGTGCGTCCTGGTCTCTGACAGTCGGCAGTCCGTGCAGGACTCGGCGGTCACCCTGAGACGATCGAGTTCGCTCGACATGCCTGGCGAGACTAGGCGCCTCATTCAGGATCGGTGACCAGTGACTCTGGCTTCGGCGCCTGTGACCGATGATGCTCCGCACCAAGGAGGTGACGAGATGGTGCGAGTACCGGAGCTGATCTCGCTCGAGGAGCATCGTCTGCGGAGGGCGATCCCCGGTGCCGGGCTCTTCATACTCCTGGCGTCGGTGATCTGTCTCACCTCGGCGCCGCTGCTGATGCCTGAGTCCTATTCGATCGTGGAACACTCGATCAGCGAATCCGCCGCCCAGCGGGTCGAAGGCGTCTGGCTTGCGCGGGCAGGCCTCGTGCTCTTCGGTTTCGCCGTACTCGTGCTTGCGAGCACTGCCGGCAGTCGTTGGGGATTGTGGGCGAGGATGGCGCATCGGACGTACGGCGTGGCGATGATCGGAACGGCGGTCTTCGCCCACATGCCATGGGAGGACGTGCCCTACGACGAGTTCGAGGACTTTCTCCACTCGGTGGCGTCGTTCGCCGTCGGATTGGCCTTCGTCGTCGGTGTGATCGTCGTATCCATCGATCGTCCGAAGGGACGAACGCGGGCGCTGGATGCCCTTGCGATCGTTGCGTCGGTAGTGATCCCGTTGATCATGTTCAATGCGACCGGCTACGCCGGGCTCGTCCAGCGGATGATGTTCGCGATCGCCTATCTGTGGTACGCAACCGAGGCTTGGCGGTGGTTGCGTCCAGGAAGGCCACCCGTCGAATGGGAGACAGCTCCGGACCGCGAGAAGTGAAGTCGCACGCAGGAGGGCCCCGTTCGTAGGATGCCGTTCATGAACGAGCTCGCTGCCGGCGTTGCACCTGAGGTAGACCGGCTGGTCCTCGCGGTGAATCGTTCTGTTGGTCCCAAGCACGGACGGGTTCTCATGGCCATCGCTCGGGAACTCGGCTTGGATTCGCTGAAACTGATTCCGCACTATGCCGACTTCTGGCTCGACGGACCTCTGGCGGCGGACATCGCCGTGGCACGACTTCCGTATGCGCCGGACGGATCCGTGCTGTCACGGCTCGATCGATTCGTGTCGATGGGATTGTTGGCGAAGACACCAGTCGGCTTCGAGCCAACACAGCGGTTACGGCCGCTGCTGATCGCGTCGATCGCTGCTCGCGAGGACGTTGTGCTGAGCACCTGGACGGGATTCGACGACACGATCTCGGACATCGAGCCACTCGTAGCTCGGGTGATCGGCGCCGTGACGGAGTCGTATCCGGTGGCGGCCTGGCGGCGGAGGGTCGATTGACAGCGGCGGGGCGACAGTTTCGTGATCAGATCGAGACCGAGACGAATCGGCGTGGAGAACGAACCCTGTC
>CBDTYK010000302.1:0-2942 GCA_965364595.1 uncultured bacterium | reverse complement strand
CCCAGCCTCTCTCAGACGATGCCAACCTACCTGGCGACCGTCTGCGACAACCCTGGTTCTGCTTTCGATGCCCGGCCATGAACCTGGAAGGCTTGGCCTTCCGTCGGATGGTTTGCGCTGTTCTCTGGCCTGGTCTGCGTCGCAGCGCCCACCAGATCGGTCGTGGAGTCGTTGAGGACCTCAGCATCGATGGTGCCGGCCGCCGAGTTCGTCGCATTGGCTGAGGACCGGCGGATCGGATAGGCTTTCAACACCCCCCACCCCGAGTCACCATGAGCATGCACAGCCCTGAATGGAGCCCATCGTCCTGGCGGACCTTCCCGGCGCTCCAGCAGCCGGAATGGCCTGATGAGAACGCTGTCGAGACGGTCCTCAAACAGCTCCGCGACTGGCCTCCGCTGGTGTTCGCAGGCGAGGCACGGGATCTCCAGCGTCAGCTCGGAGCAGTGAGCCGCGGGGAGGCGTTCCTCATCCAGGCCGGTGACTGCGCCGAGTCCTTCGAGTCGATGGGCGCCAACGACATTCGGGAGAAGCTCCGGGTCATTCTGCAGATGGCGGTCGTGCTGACCTATGCAGGTGGCCTGCCAACGGTCAAGGTCGGCCGCATCGCCGGTCAATTCGCCAAACCACGCTCCAGTGACACCGAGCATCGCGACGGGGTCGAACTCCCGTCGTTCCGGGGTCACATCGTGAATGACATCGGTTTCGACGCCGAATCGCGCGTTCCGCGCCCCGACCGCCTCCTCGAGGCGTACAACCGGTCCGCGTCGACCCTCAATCTGGTTCGAGCCTTCACGCGTGGTGGGTTCGCCGATCTCCGACGAGTCCACGCGTGGAACAAGGAGTTCGTCGCCGACTCGCCCCAGGGCCAGCGGTACGAGGAGATGGCGCGCGGCATCGACAAGGCGCTTCAGTTCATGTCGGCGATCGGGATCGAGACGGACTCCGACTCCCGGCTGCACGAGTCGGAGTTGTTCACCAGCCATGAGGCGTTGCTGCTCGGATACGAGGAGGCGCTCACTCGTCAGGACTCGTTGACCGGCGACTGGTACGACTGCTCGGCTCACATGGTTTGGATCGGAGAACGGACCCGCCAGCTCGACGGCGCCCACGTCGAGTTCTTCCGTGGGATCAAGAACCCGATCGGCTGCAAGATCGGGCCGACCGTCGAACCGGACGAGGTGCTCGCACTCTGTGAAGCGCTCAATCCCGAGCGCATCGAGGGTCGGCTCACACTCATCAGTCGGATGGGCTCGGAGAAGATCGGCGAACGCCTGCCGCCGTTGGTCGAAGCCGTGCGCGACGCCGGCCACCCCGTGGTCTGGGCGTGCGATCCAATGCACGGCAACACCTTCACGGCGAAGTCCGGCAGGAAGACCCGCCACTTCGAGGACATCGCAGCCGAGATCGACGGCTTCTTCGCCGTCCACCGGGCTGCGGGGACCTGGGCCGGGGGAGTCCACCTCGAACTCACCGGCGACGACGTCACCGAGTGCCTCGGCGGATCGACCATCGTCGGCGACGACGATCTCGACATCCGATACGAGACGATGTGCGACCCCCGATTGAATGCCCGCCAATCACTCGACCTGGCCTTCCGGGTCGCGGAGTTGCTCCACCCCGAGTGAGCTCGGGGGCTTCCGGGCCTACGGGTTCGCGTACTCGTTGACCTGGAAGCGGAAACCGTCAGGGGTCTTCGAGGACGATCGATCGGCCGAACGGTTCTTCGGCGATCCCTCGAACCGGTTCGACGCCCGCATCACCGAGCCGCGTCAGCAGGTCTTCGAGCCGCTCGTCGGCCACGAACGACACGCCGGCAGCGCCGCCCGGAGCGATCGACTCGGTGCCGTGCAGCGCAAGGACGTCCCCATCGATGTCGAACTCGGACCAATACGGGCTCTGCGAGACCAGCCTCGCCTTCGGGATGACGGCTCGGTACCACCGGATGGATCGGGACATGTCCGTGGTGTAGATGAAGGGAACGGGCTTCATGCGGCTCTCCTCTCTCGCTGACAGCGTATCGAGGGCGCCCAGGTGGCACGGGCCTTGCCTACGCTGAACCGATGTCGAACTCCGATCTCCGACTCCGTCTTCGCCACGTCATCTTCGATCACAACGATCGGCCGGCCAAGACCTTCGATGTCCTGCTACTCGCGCTGATCGCCTTCAGCGTGCTCTTGGTGATGCTCGAAAGCGTCGAGACGTACCGAGAGCGATACGAGACCCAGTTGCTGATCCTGGAGTGGATCATGACCGGCTTGTTCACCCTCGAGTACGTCGCCCGGCTCTGGACGTCTGAGCGACCCGCCCGATATGCCCGCAGCTTCTTCGGTGTCATCGACCTGCTCGCCATCCTGCCGGTGTACATCAGTGTGTTGATTCCCGGCGCCCAGTCGCTCTTGGTGATCAGATCGCTGCGTTTGCTCAGGGTCTTTCGGGTGTTCAAGATGGCTCGCTGGCTGTCCGAGGCGAACTACCTGGTCCGAGCGCTGCGGTCCAGCTCGCGCAAGATCGTTGTGTTCCTGGTCACCGTCGTATTGCTGAACATCATCGTTGGATCGACGATGTACTTCATCGAAGGTGGGCCTGGCACCGACTTCGACTCGATGTTCCGTGGGGTCTACTGGTCGATCGTCACGATGAGCACGGTCGGCTTCGGCGACATCGCGCCGCAGACCGGCATCGGGCAGGTGTTGGCTGCGATCCTGATGATCACCGGTTACAGCATCATCGCAGTCCCGACCGGAATCGTCTCGGCCGAGGTCGTGGGAGCGCGGCAACGAGAGGCGTCCTGTCCGGGCTGCGGCTCGGCCGTTCACAGCGACACGGCTCGATTCTGTGATGCGTGTGGGACCCCACTGCCGGGATTCGAAGCCGCCTCGGCGACGCCGACTACCGGTTGACGAGCCGGGAGAGTTCCTCATCGGTAGGGAACGACTCGA
>CBDTYK010000301.1:0-2967 GCA_965364595.1 uncultured bacterium | reverse complement strand
AATGACGAATTGCCGGGCTCTCCTTCGTAGGGATGGCCGATCTCCTCGATGGCCACCATCGAGCCATTGTCGAATCCGAAGACGAACTCTGATCGATAGGTGTCGCCGTCGAGCAGGTCGTTCGTCGCCGTGACCACGCACCGAAGCAGGTCGGCTTCGACTCCCTTGAGGAAGATGATCTCGGTTGCCGGCTCGCACTCGACTTCGAGGGGCTGCGTGTTGAGAGCGGCTGCGTGGGCGTAGTACCCGAGCATGACGTTCAAAGCGAGCTCGGATCCGTTCTCCGGGCACGCCCCGGTGCCCCGGTTGGGACGGGAGATCCAGTAGAGGCTCTCGAGGGCGTCGCACCCGGCCACCGTCAGGTCGTCTCCACCGATCGACAGCACGGAGTCGATGTCACCACTCCAGGTTTGGCTGATGAACGCGACGGCCTCCTCTTCGTAAGTGGCCGGCGTGCACGCACCGGACAACAGCAAGACGAGAAGTGCAGCGATGCGAGTTGCGGCGAAGCGAGGCCGCCGAGTCGGTCCGCTCCTGTCTCCCGGCGGGTGCTCATGCATCCCGGCGATCTCCTCGTGGGCCTGTGCGCCCTCGCCCGACGAGGGGCTGCTCGTGGGGCGAGGTTGGGATCGATCCACTCAGGTTCCTGGTGGTGCTTCTGGCTCCGGGCAGTCCACCCGGGGATTCCAATCCGAGAAGATCCCTGACGGGTTGTGCTTCCACACCCAAGCGTGATGGATGTACCACCCGAGCGCCGGGTTGAGGACGTGCATGTCCTCGCCGAGGACCGTGGGCGGTTCGAGCGTCGGATCGGGCGGAACCGGTCCGGGGACGATCCACTCGACGGCGACCAGCTTCAGCTCCCCGTTCGGCAGTTCCTCGTAGACGAGGCCCTCCGGCTGGAGTGGGTCGACCGCTGGGTCGTCGATCAGGTCGGCTCGGAAGTAGTGATACCCCATCGCCCCGGCGGTCGGATGGGCGATGCAGCCGGTGATGATCCCGTTGTACCCCAGCTCGTACCCGTCAGCGATGGCGTTCTCGACCTGGTGATACTTGGCGGTCGCGCCACGAACGGCACCGAGGTCGCCAGGGTCGGCTGATGCCGCTACTGGAATCGTGAGCGCCGCAATCAGGCTCAGTCCGAGCCATCGACGCTTTCGGCCGTTGCTCGATGTTCGCATGCTGTTTCCTTTCCGTGCAGTGCTTCGACTCCACCCATGACGTCGCTGAATCGGTGGACCGTTCAGCCGTGTCGTACCTTCATTCGTCCCGCTCAAAGAACGCTCAAAAGGCGCCAATCCCCGCGACGAACGCCATATCCCGCCGCACTGCCGACCGGGATGCGCAAGAGTCACTGGAAGCCCACCAGGTCGAGGGGCAAGAGAGTGGAAGCGCAGAGGAAGTTGGAGTTGTGACGGGAGTCGGCGAGCCGTCGGCACGCCTGCGGTACCGCGTCCTCGGCCCGGTCGAATACGCCGACGGGCTCGCAGGGTCGGGCGCTCGGTGGGCGGCGCCAACGGAGCCTCCTGGCGATGCTGATCGCGCGTGCGGGTGAGGTCATCACGGCGGATTCACTGGTCGAAGCCGTCTGGGGAGAAGCCGCACCGGGCCGTCCGCTGTCATCCGTCCAGACCTATGTGTCCAATCTGCGTCGGGTCATCGCTGAGCCGATCGAGTACACCGGCATCGGCTATCGGCTCGAAGCTCCGCGCGATTCGATCGACTCAGCAGTCTTCGAACGGCTGGTCAGGGACGCAGAGACCTAGTTGGAGCGGGCTCCGGCGGTCGCGAACGATCTTCTCGATCAAGCTCTCGGTCTCTGGCGAGGCGGTGCATTGGAAGATGTGGCGGATGCCCCAGGCCTTCGCCTCGAGGCAGGCAGGTTGGACGAGCTCCGAGTCGTTGCGCTCGAGGCGCGCATGCAAGCCGGATTGGCGTGCGGGCGCACGTCAGGGTTGGCGGCACGCATGGAGCAGTGGCTCGAGCCTCACGCGTTGCGTGAGAGCTTCGTCTCTTTGTACGTCTTGGTTCTCGCCGCCGAGGAACGGCAGCGTGTCTTCACTCGGCATGTGGCAATCTGGATCGAGCTGTGGGCTTGAAGGCCCTCGCATCTCGCCGACAGGATGGTTGGCGTGGGAAAGCGCCAATGAACGGCTGGCTCGCCGCGATCGATGAATCAGCCGATGCACCGACGATTCAGTATCCGACAAGCCTGGCTCGCTCCGCAGGACGCTGGCGCTCCACGAGCTCGCCGACATCGACTGACGCCCTCGCCGGGGCGACGGGCAGGGTCCTGATCCGCGTCGATCGTTCGCCACAGTGTGGCCTGCCCAGCCGGTCATGATGCTTGGCGGTCGACGCCCGCAGCCCCACAGCCAACAGTCCAGCCGCTGGAGTCCAGATTCCGAGGTTGGAATCTGATGATCGGGGCGACGCCCGGTCTAGGTCGAGGCGGCCTGGGCTCGCGGGGTGTGGGGATGCAGCACGGATCGTCCGTAGGCGATGAAGCCGAGGACGACGATCAGCACAACGTTGAAGAAGATGTTCTGAGTCTCGCTGCGTCCGATGTGATAGACGATCGCCCCGACCATGACGAGTGCCAGGCCGGTAGCGGCGAGCGGGACCAGTTCGGTTCTGATCCCGGTCACGGCCGGGAGGATCAGGCCGAGCCCACCGAGGATCTCGGCTACGCCGGAGACGACGTGCAGTCCGGTGGACAGGTCGTACATCCACGACATCTGGTCGGGCAGCCCGTCGGGGATGATGAAGTGCATCACCCCGATCGCAACGAAATAGACACCCAACAGGGCTTGCACGACCCACAGTGCTCGGTTCATCGTCTCGCCTCCTAAATGGTCAAGCTACTCAGGACAGGTCGAGGATGCGTGCGGAAGTGGGTTTCACTTGTCGGCCGGTTCGGTGCGGCCCGCACGTGGTCAGCGTCCGGCGGGGATGTCGTACTCGACC
>CBDTYK010000300.1:0-2976 GCA_965364595.1 uncultured bacterium | reverse complement strand
CTGCTGTCGCCACCGCGCGTCGGGATCAGCACCCGCTTGGAGCCGAGGATCTCCGACGCCGCGAGCAGCTCTTCGCGATCGAGACGCCGTTGCTCGTCCTCTGGCACCTCCCAACCGCGCACCACGAGCTTCAACAGTTGTGGGGCCAGCACGCTGGTCACGATCGCCACGAGCACGATCACCGTGTACCCGGTCTCGGACAGGACGCCGAGATTCAATCCGACGATCGCGACGACGATGCCCATCGCCCCGAGGGCCGAAAGGCCGGATCCCAGCGCGAGCGCCTCCCTGCCCCGCACGCCGGCCAGCCGGCCTCCGATCATGGTTCCTGAGATCTTGGCGACCACGGCGACTGCAGTGAGTCCGACCGTCCAACCAATGGCGGTCCAGCTCCCGAGGAGGCCGATGTCCACCCGCAGACCGCTGAACGCGAAGAAGATCGGAGCGAAGATCGCAGCTGTCGTGGTCTCGAGGACCTGTTCGACCTGCGGAAGCTGATGGCGGAGGGTCGCAAGGAGGATCCCGACGATGAACGCCCCGAGGATCGCTTCGAGACGGAGGAACTGAGTGATCAGGGCCCCCGTGAGCGCCGCCACCAGACTGATCGTGAGTGCCGCAGTGACCGAGGAGCCTTGAGCCATGACCCTCCGCATCAGCGCGTCGAGCGCCCAGCGGCCCACGGTGAGGAGCAACGCGAGGAAGACGATGAGCCCGCCGAAGGACTGGGCGAGCAGCACGAGATCGAACCCGTCCTGGGCGATCCCAGACAGGGCAGCGAGGAGGAGCCAGCCGACGGCATCCATCGTCATGCCGGCGGCGAGCGTGATCTGACCGAAGTTGCGTCTCAGGTATCCGAGCTCCTGGAGAATCTTCGCAACGACGGGCAAGGCGGAGACCGACAGGGCCAACGCCAGGAATCCGGCGAACACACCGGTCGAGAAGCCTTCACCGATGAACGAGTCGGGCACGAGGTACGCGAGTGCGCTCACCACACCGAGGGGAAGGAGCAGCGCACCGGCCGACACCGAGAGAGCGGCGGTGCGAAAGCGGGCGATGATCGCCAGATCGGTCTCGAAGCCGATGACGACGAGCAACATGATCACCCCGAGCCAGGAGAGCCCGAAGATCACCGAGGTGACGGTCTCCTCGCCGAACACCCAATCGAATGCTCCCGGCGCGACGCGCCCGAACAGCGATGGGCCAAGCAGCACACCTGCCATGAGCTCGCCGACGACGGACGGTTGCCCGAATCGTTTGACGATTCCGCCAAGCAATCTCGCCACCCCGATCAGCAACGAGAGCTGGATGAGGAAGACGAGCACTTCGTGTTCGCTCAGGGGGGCCGCTTCACCGATCGCAAAGATCACGGCCGAAACGTTAGGCGGACATCGGGTCGTGGGTTGTGAGCGGTGAGTCGTGGGCCATTCAATGCTCTGCGATGTTCGACATCCGCCGGACGCACAACCCAGTACCCATCACCCAGAACTGCGAGCGAAGCGAGCTACACGTTGAAGCGGAAGAGCACCACGTCGCCGTCGACCACCGTGTAGTCCTTGCCCTCGATGCGAATCTTGCCGGCGGCGCGCATCGCAGCCTCCGAGCCCAAGCGCTCGAGATCGTCGATCCGATACACCTCCGCGCGGATGAAGCCGCGCTCGAAGTCTGTGTGAATGACGCCGGCCGCTTGCGGCGCCTTGATGCCCGACTTCATCGTCCACGCCCTGATCTCCTTCGGGCCGGCCGTGAAGAACGTCTCCAGGCCCAGCAGCGAGTAGGCGGCCCGGGCGAGTTTCGCGAGGCCTGGTTCGTCGAGCCCGAGATCGGCCAGGAATGTCGCCTGATCATCGGCATCGAGCTGAGCGATCTCGGCTTCGATCTCTGCACAGATGATCACCATGCCGGCGCCGTCCTGTCGCGCCCGTTCCTCGACGACGGCGGTGAACTCGTTTCCGGCGAGACCACTCTCGTCGACATTCGCCACATACAACTCGGGCTTGTAGGTGATGAGCTGTGCTTGTCTCAAGACGACGGCATCGTCGGCGTTGACCTTCATCGATCGAGCCGGCTGTCCATCTCCCAGGTGGGCGACCACACGCTCGAAGAGGGCGAGTTCCGCTGCAGCACCCTTGTCTCCGGTCCGGACCGAACGCGCCAATCGCTCGAGGCGCTTCTCTGCGACGGCCAGGTCGGCGAGCACCAGTTCGAGCTCGATCGTGTCGATGTCGCGACTCGGATCGACAGAGCCTTCGACATGCGTGATGTCGGACGACTCGAAGCACCGTACGACATGAAGGATGGCATCGACCGAGCGAATGTGCCCCAGGAACTGATTACCCAGCCCCTCCCCCTCCGATGCCCCTTTGACCAGGCCGGCGATGTCGAGGACTTCGACGGCGGCGGGCACGACCTTCTGAGTGGGGATGACGGCCTCGATCCTCTCGAGTCGCTGGTCGGGTACCGGCACGACGCCCACATTCGGTTCGATGGTCGCGAACGGGTAGTTGGCGGCTTCTGCACCCGCGGCGGTGAGAGCGTTGAAGAGCGTGGATTTGCCCACGTTGGGCAGACCCACGATGCCAGCCTGGACGGCCATGATCGATCGACTCCGGATTTGGGGGGACGCTCGGAACCCGAGCCCGCCACAGGTTAACCGCCCGGGGTCAGGTGTTCCCCACGCAGTCGAGAAAGGGCCTGCCGCCCAGGTGTTCCCCACGCAGTGGGGAAAGGTCCCTGCCGGCGAGGAACGAGACGCGATGGTGTCTGCAGGTGGCGGCGTCGGAACGACGCTGTAGCCACCATTGCGGTAGGAGGTAAGGGGCCAACTCTCGCGGAGCCGTACGACGCGTTGCCAGCCCGGTTGGAGGGGACCCCCTACCCGTGAGGCTCGTTCCTCGCCTCTCGGGTCCCTTCCCCCACTTCGTGGGGGACATCTACCTTCCCGCCACCGGTAAGTTGATCGGCATGCCGAATCGTCTT
>CBDTYK010000299.1:0-2979 GCA_965364595.1 uncultured bacterium | reverse complement strand
CGACCTCGATGGCTTGTGGAGATCCATTACCGAAAAGGAGATCAAGGCCTTGGAGAAAGAGAAACGCGTTGAACGGCGACAGGGCAGCTCCGTAGTCACGGAGTCCCTCGACGCGAGCCCGGATCGCAAACGCGATGTTGCCGAAATCGGACTCTGGGTTGAACACGTCGGTGAACACCAGACCGTGATAGCCCGGTGACGGGTCCGTGAACGTCGGGAACTTCCCGTTCCGCCAGTCGAAGTTCCCCGAGTCGGTGACGACCCCACCGATCGACGTGCCGTGCCCGCCGATCCACTTGGTCGCGGACTCCACCACGATGTCGGCTCCGTGAGCGATCGGTCGGCAGAGGTATCCGGCTGCGCCGAAGGTGTTGTCGACGATCAGGGGGATCCCGTTGCTGTGAGCGACGTCCGCAAGGGCTTCGAAGTCCGGCACGTTGTATCGGGGATTACCGATCGACTCCACATACAGGGCCTTGGTGTTCTCGGTGATGGCCGCTGCGAACGCCTCTGGGTCGTCCCCATCGACGAAGACCGAGTCGATGCCGAGCCTGGGAAACTGCACCTTGAACTGGTTGTACGTCCCTCCGTAGAGGTTCGAGGTGGAGATGATCTGATCGCCCGCCTGAAGGATGTTCGTGATGGCGAGCAGCTGCGCCGCCTGGCCCGATGCCGTGGCGACCGACGCCAGCCCACCCTCGAGGGCGGCGATCCGCTGTTCGAACACGTCGGTCGTCGGGTTCATGATCCGGGTGTAGATGTTTCCGAACTCCTGGAGTCCGAACAGTCGCGCGGCGTGGTCGGTGTCGTCGAACGTGTACGACGTCGTCTGGTAGATGGGCACGGCCCGGGCGTTCGTTCCCGGGGCCGGGTCCTGGCCGGCGTGTACTTGGAGTGTCTCGAAATGCAGGTCTGTCATTGGGTGGTTCTCCTCTTCGTTTCAGACCGCTGCGGGAGCGGAGAGTTGGACGTTCACGGGGATCGAGGTCTTGAGCGTGTGCCCGACCGGGGACGTGTCGAGCACGTGCCGATGGAGGCCTTGCAGCTCTTCATGGCCGGCGGAACTGTCGATTTCGACGGTCGCTCTGATGTCGTGAAAACCGGCATGCCCGGGCGCCAGGCCGAGGAATGACTGGAGGTCGAGGTCTCCATCGATGCGGATCGTGAGATCGTTGATGGCGATGCCTCGAGCGGTTGCGTTCGCTGCGTATCCGACGGCGAGGCAGTTGCCCAGAGCGGCGAGCAGTTGCTCGACCGGGTTGGGTGCGGTGTCGGTGCCGCCGAGTCCGGTCGGCTCGTCGCTCGGCGTCGGTTGGAAGTCGCGGATCGTTGCTTCTGAGCGGAAGCCGCCCGCCCAGCGAACGTGGGCAGACCAGGTCGTCTGAGCGGCTTCGGGATTCTCGGTGATGTGCCCGGCGAGGCCGGCGACTGATTCGATGTCGACGTCGTTGAGTCGGTTGGTCATGGTGTCACTCCTGTGCGAGAGTTGGTGGGTGTGTGCGTGTCGATGTGCGTCCGACGTTCCCGGGTGGCGATCCTTCCGGGTGGTGGGATGACCTCAGAGCGAGGCGTCGATACAGGAGTGGACCACCCGGAAGCAGGGCATGGCCATACACGTGAGATCGGTGCGTGACGTTGACTGATGCATTGAGTTCGTCTCCTCGGTTGTGTGGCGCTCTCTGAGCGCCTCCGTGCGAGGATTCGCATCGAGGCTCTCATCGATCAGGCATTGGCACCATCGAGTGGTTGCCGCGGCTTCGTCGGGCCTGTCCCTCAGCCGCTCTAGATGAGCGCGTTGTCAAGTGGGGGGAGTATGGAGTACGGGTGCGACCTTGTCAAGCACCCGACGGGCGGGAACGCCCCGCGATGCGGAAACCTCGAAGCCCCGAGGCACGCCTCGGGGCTTCGAGTTGAGAGGGTCACCGGCGTTCAGTCGGACTGTGCGTGCTCGCTCGCCTGATGTTCGGCGATCTGGCGGTGGACGTCTTCCATGTCCAGCGCCTTGACCTGGGTGATCAGATCTTCGAGGGCAGCAGGGGGCAATGCCCCGGCCTCGTTGTACAACAGCACGTTGTCCCGGAACACCATGAGGGTGGGGATCGACCGAATCCCGAAGGAGCCGGCGAGCTGCTGTTGCGCCTCGGTGTCCACCTTGCCGAAGATGATGTCCTCGTTCTCTTCCGAAGCCTTCTCGAAGGTGGGAGCGAAGCTGCGGCACGGTCCGCACCATTCAGCCCAGAAGTCCACGATCACGGTGTCGTTGTCGTTGATCGTCTGTTCGAAGTTGTCGAGCGTGAGCTCTACGGTCGCCATTGTTGATTCCTTTGATCGTCCGGTGGAGTCAACGCCACGCACTGCGAGATCATTCCGACAGAAACGGGGCGACCTCAACCGTAGGCCGGAGCACCGCCATTCCCCGAAGCGTGTCGTCGAAGACGGGCAGCGATACGGAGTCGATGTCGTCCGTGGTGAGCAGACGCATGTTCCATCCGGTCTGAATGAGTCTGGGCAGATCGAGCGAGCTGTCGAGGGTGATGTGCGGAGCCACGGTTGCTGCGAGCCCTTGAAGTTCTCGAATGTTCGTTGCATCGATGACGCGCTCGAACATGGCGATGAGGAACTCCCTTTCTCGTTCGTTTCGTACCAGGTCGTTCGCTTCGGGGATCCTCAGCCACCGGCCGTCCACGAGTTGCTCGGTCCGCCTCGAGCGGATCCAGGCGAGTGTCTGTTCGCCGTCGGCGACGGTGCATCCAGAAGGCAGATCCAACCCAGATGCCGGATCGCGGACCGGGTTGTCAAGGCAGATCTCGAAGCCGCCGAGGCGATCGACCACGTCTTGGAAGCCTTCGAGACCGATGGATGCGACATGATCGATTCCGATCGAGGTCATCTGTTCGACGGTCAGTTGGAGCACGGTCTCACCTCGGACGCCATCACAGCCCGTGAATGCATCGGCCAGTCGGATCTCATCGAACTCAC
>CBDTYK010000298.1:0-2983 GCA_965364595.1 uncultured bacterium | reverse complement strand
TTGAGTCACTCTGCTCCAGACGTCGGCCATGGCTTCGTCGGCGCGACGTCGGAGCTGGTGGTACGAAAAGAGATGCCAATGGAGGTCGAGGATGAACGAGACGCCGGATTCGTCTCTGATCATGACGTGCCGTTTGTCGGCCTGCGGCCCTCGTGGAGGGATGTCGGTGACCCAATCGTCCGCACGCAATTCTCGAAGAGCGTCTTCGACGGCAGAGGCCGGAACGAGCAAGTCGATGTCGGTCGATGGACGCGATCGAGGATCGTCGTACCAGCGAGCCACACTCTGGCCCTTCAGCACGATTGCGGGGATCCCCGCCCGCTGGAGCGCTCGCACGATCCGGGCCTGATGTCGGTTCATGATCTCCTGGCGAGCCCAGAGCCGAACGGCGGCCGGCAGCGCAGCGGAGCGGAGCGCCGGGCCACCTTCGATCGCAGCTGCGCCGATCAGACCATGACGGGTCAATGTGTCGATGCCCCGCGTCCCGGGGTCGATGTCGCCGGGTGAGCGTCGCGCCGTGAGTGCCATGACCGCAGGACCGATGAGATCCGACGCCGCAGGCGTCGCTGCACTCCTAGCCATCTCCTCGCCTTCTTCCTGTCGGCGGTAGTAGCGTACCCAGCGCATGGGTGTTCCGGGATGGGTCGATCTCCCCAATGCCGAGGGGCATCGGGCGTTCCTCGCATTGCTCAAACTCGCGCTGAGAGAAGTGGCCCCCCCGGGACCCGGCATCAGTGTGATGGTCCGTTTCTTCGATGACGGGTTCCCGCACGTCGACTCGAGTCATCGCCTCTTCGTGCTCGGGTCCGAGGACTCCGCTGAGATGCTGGCTGCGATCGAAGCCGGGGCCTCGGGCTATCTCCCTCTCTCGAGGCCGACCGACGAGATCGCAGAGGCGATCGGGCAGGTCGCGACGGGCCGGGCCGTGATCCCCGATGAAATGCTCGGCAGCCTGCTGCGGCGGGTCGTGCAAGAGCGTCGCGCTGTGACGGCATCGGCGATGACCGCCGGCCTCACCCCGCGCGAGCGAGAGGTGTTGGAGCTCGCAGCACGAGGCCAGGGCAAGTCCGAGATCGCCGGTGCCCTCGGCATCAGTCCGGCGACAGCGAGAACGCACCTAGCGAATATCATGGCGAAGCTCGACGTACACAGCCGTGCCGAACTCGTGGCGATGGCAGCAGCGTCAGGCTTCGACACTTCACCGGAGGAGAAGAGCCGTGAACGAGACTGATCGCCCACGTCGACGCCGAGACCTCGAGATCGTGAACCGTCCCGGGGAGCACCTCATCTACGATCCGGCGGATGGCACGCTCCACCGCCTCAATGCATCCTCGATGGCGCTCTGGGAGAACTGCGATGGAACTACGACGGTCGACGAGATGATCACGGCGGTCGCCGAGGTGACGGCCACAGATCGAGAACTCATCACGCTCGAGGTGCACGATGCCTTGGAGCGTTTCCGATCACTGGGTCTCATCGAGACTGCGTGAGCGCTCCTCAGCAGCGACGGCCCGCACGGACCGGTCCGTGTGGGATCGGTCCGTCACCGACCGGTCCCACACGACGACGCGTCTACAACGGACAACCGGCGTTGTTGGCCCGATCCAGTGAGGTGGCGAGGGCGATGATCGCATCCTTGTCCAGGGCGCACGGATCATCGCCATTCGGGCTTGTCAGCACACTTGCGACCTCGGGGATCAGGTTCGATCCGTAGAAGCCACCGATTCCAGGGTGGAGGGAGTTCACGAGCGAGGCGACAGCGGCTCGCAACAGGATCTCAGTCTTCCCCGCCAGCGACGAACCGCCACGGAACCGCAATGCTTCGATCATCGACACCCCGAACAGCGGAGCGATGAGCTCGCAGTCCGGAACTTCGAACCAATCGCTCACCGGGTCGTCGGGTCCCACCCCGCTCGGAGCCCATGCGTCACGGTGGTTCTTCCAGTATCCAGGTGTGCAGCCTTGCGGGGGCGCACTCGTCGGCTGCGCTCTTTCGGGACTGAGGGCGAAGGCACTCGTCGCCGGTGTGGCCCATGCGACCGCCGCTCCCCCTACGACGATTCCACGCTTGAGTGCCTCTCTCCTGGTCACCCCAGACGCGGTCTCAGTCATCATCCTCCTCTGCCTGCTGCTCCTCGGCGGCACCCTTCGAACCGGCTGGTCCGGGCTCCTTGGGCTTCTTCTCTTCCCCAGACGCCTCTTCGTCCTCCGACGGCTTCTCTTCCTCTACGGGTTCGTCCTCGCCGAAGACCTCGGACTCCTCGAGCTCCTTCGGTTCGTCAGGAGTCGACTCGTCGGTGATTTCTTCGTGGCTCTCGTCGGCCGGCAGCGGACAACCTGCGTTGTTCTCCGTATCGATCGAGGATGCGATCGCCATGGCACCGTCACGGTCCCCGCCGGCGAGCAGCGATTGGGCTTCACTCACGAGAGACGCAATCTGTCCCGTCGAGTACTGGTAACCACTCAGCGCCTTGGCGTTGAGATGCCCAGCCGCCGCAGCTCGTAACAAGTTCCGCTCCGCTCCGGCATCGCCTCCGCCGCCTCCATACTCCAGGGCCTCCTGGAACGTCGGCTGACTGTTGTACAGGGCCGTCCACGGAACGAGATCCGAAGGCGACACGCTGCTCGGCCATCGTCCTGGGTTGTTCTTCCAGAACCCGGGGGTACAACCTGACGCACCGCTTGCGCGCGCCGCCAGTGTGGTGCTCATTGCGTACGAGCTGATCGAGGGCTTGACCCAGATCAGCGCTGCGCCGCCGAAGACGGCGCTGCGTTTCAGCACCTCTCTGCGTGTGATCTCCTCTTGCATCTGCAACCTTCCCTTCTCAGAGTCCCATCCAAGGTGCGCAAGACTTGCCTCTCCGGGCCGCCCTACGCCGGCCCGACCAGAGGATCTCCGCCCCACAAGGTGTAACGTACTCCCCAGGAGATGGACCGTCCATACGTCATCGAACGTAGGCCGGTCGTGGGCGGCTGGGGACAG
>CBDTYK010000297.1:0-2997 GCA_965364595.1 uncultured bacterium | reverse complement strand
ACTTGTGTTTCCCGGCATGTAGCAGACCGACGAGTTCGTCTCTGCTCACACCGAGGGTCTCCGCCGCCGAGTACAGGTAGAGCCCGTGGCCGGCTTCGTCCTGGACCTTGGCGATGAGGATCGCCTTGCGGTGGAGGCTCGGTGCCCGGTTGATCCAGTTGCCCTCGGGCTGCATCCCGATCACTTCGGAATGGGCGTGTTGGGCGATCTGGCGGATGAGGGTCTTCCGGTACCCGTCCGGCATCCAGTCCTTGGGCTCGATCTTGCCGTCCTGGTCGAGGATGGCCTGGAAACGCTCTGGTCCCGTCATGGTGGAGGTCATGGCCGAGAGGCTAACGAACGCTCGTTCGTACGGCAATCGCAAGAAGGCGTCTGCGAGGGTGAGTGCGTTCTTGTCGCAGGGCGTGGGACGCCGGATGTCGAGTAGCTCGCAATGGCGGCGTCACCTGCAACAAGAACACATGAGCGTCCGAGGCTTCGCGGGAGTGCTGCCGCCGCGTTGCCCGCCCCCTGCCGGCGTTCTTGTCACGGCGCGATTGGGCAGGGACCGTCGGGGTCACGACCAGCGGGTTGGACTCGCAACAAGAACGTCCTTCAGGACAGATGCGTATGTTCGGAGTGTCTCAGCGCAGGAGGAGATCTGGTGGCACAGCACACCATTGCCTGTTGGAACATCGAGTGGATGAACCGGATGTTCTCGAACGGTGTCGTCACCGACGACAACGTCGGCAGGGCGGAGGCGATCGCATCGGTCATCACGAGGCTCGACGCCGACCTCATTGCCGTCAGCGAGGCGGCCAACGAACTCGACGAGCACCAAGACTTCATCGACCGCTTCCTCGGAGGCGACTACACCCCGGTCATGGGTCGATCTCGAGGGGCACAGAACCTCGTCTACTACCTGCGAGCGCCGTTCCAGGTCGTGTCCGTCGACGACGCGTTCGACTCGTACGGGGAGTGGACCGCCGACGTCAACGACGACGGGCTCTCCGAGCGACACAGGTTCGAGCGCCGGCCCCTCGACCTCGTGGTCGACGTCTCCGGTCACCGGATCCGATTCATCTCGGTGCACACCAAGAGCAAAGGCGTCTACTCGATCGCCGACCTTCCACGGTTCGAGCTGCTGTCCGCCGCCAATCGATCGAAACTCGTGGCCCAGGGGCGGCGGCTTCGCCAACGCCTCGATCGGCTGGTCGCCGACGGCGAGCATGTGATCGTGCTCGGCGACATGAACGACGGTCCCGGGCTCGACTTCCACGAACGGACGCTGGGCACCAGCTTCGTCGAGTCGGTGATCGGGTCGGTGTTCGAGCCATCGGGGATCTTCCACGATCCCCTGTGGTGGATGACCAGGACCGCATCCGATCGTCGCAAGCTCTGGACCGCCGCATTCGACGATCCCATCGTCAACAATCCGCTCGGATGGAAGCACCGCGTGTGGCTCGATCACATCCTCGTATCCCCGTCGCTGCTCGATTCGACATCGCCGGTGAGAGTCGTCCGGGACTCGGGGAAGATCGATCAGAAGGACACCACCAGCTACCGGGCGAGTGATCACTTCGCCGTCACCGCCGTGATCGACGCCGACTGAGAATGTCCCCGTTTCGGCGGGTGTACCGGCACTCGATTGAATACGGTCTTGCCTCTGCGAAGAGGGAGAGTGAAGATGAGGAGACTCTTGTTCGGTGCGCTGGTCGGCGCACTGGTCTTGGCACTGATGCCCGTGGCGAGTGCACGCAACGACGGGCCGAAGCACACCCGCAACGACTACCAGATCGACTACGACGCGCTGCCGTTCGAGGCTCTGCCCGGTGCTACGGCCTACTGGGGTGAGATCGCCGGTGCTGCATACCGCGTCGAGGTGCCCGACAACTTCAACGGCAGCCTCGTGATGTGGGCTCACGGATACCGTGGTGCGGCGACGGCCGGTGACACGGATCTCACGGTCGACAACCACCCGCTGCGGGAGTTCTTGATTGCGAGCGGCTACGCCTGGGCGGCATCCAGCTACGCCAAGAACGACTACAACGTCGGCCAGGGGGTACTCGACACCCATCGCCTTGCCAAGCAGTTCAAATCGATCACCGGTGAGAAGCCGGAGAGCACCTACATAACGGGAGCTTCGATGGGGGGTCACATCACCGCCGTTTCCATCGAGCAGTTCCCGAACTCCTATGTCGGCGCGATGCCGATCTGCGGGGTCGTCGGTGACAACGAACTCTTCGACTTCTTCGCCGACTTCAACTTGTCGGCCCAATACCTCGGCGGCATCGATCAGCTCGGCTTCCCGGTTTCGAATCCCGCTGCATACCTCGGCTCGGACATCGCAACGATGAAGTCCAACTTCGAAGCGGCACCGGGCACCTGGCCGTTTGTGTTGAATCCGCAGGGCGAAACGCTCAAGACGGTCACAGAGATCCAGTCCGGCGGTGAGCGCCCCAACTTCGATGCGGCATGGAACTTCTGGAATTTCTTCGCAGGAGACTTTCTCTTCGGACTCGCTGTCGATACCCGAACGGTGCCGGTGAATGGGATCGGTGCTGGCAATGCCGACACGGTGTACCAGTTCGACGCAGATCCGAGCCTGACAGCCGCAGAGGCGTCGTTCAACGAGAACGTCTACCGACAGGATGTCGACCCATCTGCAGTGAAGGCTCAGGGCATATCCGGCGTTCCAGAGGTGACAGGTGACATCTCGGTGCCGGTCCTGTCGCTCCACAACCTCGGCGATCTGTTCGTTCCATTCCACAACGAGATCCGATACGCAGAGGATGTCGCTGCGAAAGGCAAGTCCGATTTCCTCGTGCAACGTGCGATCCGGGGCGTGAATCACTGCGACTTCACGCCCACGGAGCTGGTCACGGCCTTCGTCGATCTGGCAGGCTGGGTCGAGACGGGCGTGAGGCCGGCCGGGGACGTCGTACTCGATCCGGCCGCTGTTGCGAGCCCTGACTACGGCTGTGCGTTCTCGACGTCGGGTCATGAGTTCGAAACAGA
>CBDTYK010000296.1:0-3006 GCA_965364595.1 uncultured bacterium | reverse complement strand
CCCTGACCCCACGCCGAGTTGGCAGGGCGGATCGTGAACGGCTCCCTGGTGTCCTCCTCGCCCATCGGTGTCGGTGTGGCGGCGAGTGCTGCATCGATCGCGTTGCGAACCCGATGCAACGTGGCATCGTCGACCGAGACCCGCAACACCTCTGCGATCTCGATGGCCGTGTCACCCCGCGCACCCGGGTAGAGCATCGAGAGTGCCGTCGCGATCGAATAGGGAGACACCATGACGTTCTCGTCTCCGGCGACGACGCCGAAGAGGTCCAGGCCGAACACGGCGTCGGACGCAGCCACGGCCTCGATGTCGGACGGGCTGACGTCGCTGGACGCCCGTGCCACATCGACGGTGATCACATCGCCCGGAGCGAACCCGGTCACGTCTCCTCCATCCCTCGACGTTGTCGTCGCATCCGACACGGTCGTCGTGGTCGTCGCGTTGCTGCCTCCGCACGCCGCAGCGAGCAGCGCAATCAGGAGGACGATGACGGGAAATCGCATGTTGCTCATGTCGATGTGACGATCACACCCAGATTGGGGTTCCTCAACCATGGCGCGGAAGCACGAATTGGAAGGTCGACCCTCGCCCGGGACCGGCACTGGTTGCGGTGAGGTCGCCGCCATGGAGCCGGGTGATGGTCCGAGCGATGTTGAGCCCGAGCCCGGTTCCCGCAGAATCGGTGTCGAGCCGCGTGAAGCGATCAAAGATCACATCGGCCTGACCTGGGTACAACCCGGCTCCGGTGTCGACCACTTCGAGACGAGCAGTCGCTCCGTCGCTGGATGTACGGACCGCAACCCCGCCACCTGGCGGCGTGTGCGTCAGCGCATTCCCGACCACGTTCATCACTGCCTGGGTGAGTCGATCTCGATCGGCCATCACCTGCAGTCCGGACGGACCTTCCACCGTCAGGTCGACGCCCTTCACCTCGTACTGCGGGCGGAGTCGCTCGCCGACGGACGAGGCGACGTCGCTCAGATCGACCGGCTCGCGATTCAGCTCGAGTGCGCCCTCCTGCGCCTTTGAGAGAAGAGAGAGGTCCTTCGTGAGGCGACCGAGCCGGTTCGCCTCAGCTGCGACGATCGAGAACGTCTCCGTGCTCGGCGGAAGGACGCCGTCGATCAGCCCCTCCATGTATCCCTCGATCGTGGCGAGCGGGTTCCGCAGCTCGTGGGCGAGGTCGGAGACGAGTTGCGCCCTCGTCTTCTCCGTTTCCGCCAGACGTGCCCCCAGTGTGTTGATCGACGTGCCGAGATCGGCCAACTCCGCCTCGGACGCCAGATCCACGCGATGCCGGTAGTCGCCGGACGCCATCCGCTCGGTCGCCACCTCCATCTCGGTGAGATGACCCAGCACGCGACGGCTCAGCCAGAACGCCAGCACGAGTGCGATCACGAGCCCGATCACCCCGGCGACGACGAGGCCCGATGTGAGCGCCTCACGCCATGCGTCGTCCACCTCGTTCGGGACCGTCACCGGCTGACTCGCTCGTCCCGGCCCGGCTCCTCGCCCGGCCCCTTGCTGGAACCCCTGCTGAAGTCGCTGTTGTACGAAGCTCGGTGTCAGCAGTGCGATCGTCACACCACCTGCGGTCATCACGGCCGCCACGACACCGAGGTAGGTGACCGCGAGCCGAGAACGTAGTGTCGGACGACCGCTCATCGAGGAGCCGCCAGAAAGCGATAGCCCACACCACGGACCGTCCCGATCAGATCAGGATCGGCCGCGTCGTCGTCCAACGCCCGACGCAGATTCCGGATGTGCACGTCCACGACACGTTCGTCACCGACGTAGTCCCAACCCCAGACCGCCTCGAGTAGTTGCCGGCGCGAGAACACCCTTCCGGGCTGCGAGGCCAGCTGAGCCAGCAAGTCGAACTCGAGGGCCGTCAGGTCACGCTCGGTCCCAGCGCGTTCCACCCGGCGCCGGCCGAGATCGATCTCCAACCCGTCGAACGCCAAGAGGTCATCGGTCGGCGTTCGGCCGCTCCGAGCGCGGCGGAGCACGGCCTTCACGCGGGCGAGCAGCTCACGAGGACTGAATGGTTTCGTCAGATAGTCGTCTGCGCCGACCGAGAGCCCGATCAGCTTGTCGGCCTCCTCGGCACGGGCCGTGAGCATGATCACGTAGACATCTGAGAATCGGCGAATCTCACGCAGCGCCTCGATGCCGTCCGTGCCCGGCATCATCACGTCGAGAATCACGAGGTCGGGCTGGCGGCTGCGAACCTGGTCAACGGCGGCGTCCCCGTCCGTCGCCTCGAGGACCTCGAAACCCTCGGCGCGGAGGTATGACCCGACGAGATTACGAAGGTTCGCCTCGTCGTCGACGATCAGGATCTTCGGTGAAGCCCTCATGACGCGAATGCTACGAGCAACGGGGGGCGCCGCCTTGGCGCCCCCCGTCCGCTGCACGGTTCCAGTGCGGTTCCCCTCACTCGATCACCGACCACCCTGACCGAACTGGTTCCCCGTCCCGTCAGCGGGACCATCGTGCTGCGGGCCATTGCCGGTTTCGGCACCGGGCCCGAAGCCCTTCTGCTCGCCCTGGGGCTCGCCGAGCTCCAGCTCGCGTTGTGCCTCGGTCCGTACCTGCTCACGGAGCTGCAATCCGTCTCCGTCGCAGTTGGACTCGTCACGCACTTGTGCACGTTCGCGGGTCTGGACCTGCTCACTGACTCCACCGGTTGCCGGCTCATGGACCCGGAGCTGCTTCTGCTCCTGGACCTGCTCGCGGACTTCTCCGGTTGCCGGCTCATGGATCCGGAGCTGCTTCTGCTCCTGAAGCTGATCACGGTCTCCTGTGACGTCCGGGGCATTCGTCCGGTCCTGGTCCCGATCACGTACCTGGTCACGTTCGGGGTTGGTTGCTCCGTACAGGCAATCGCCGCAGTCGCGGGCCTGTTCCTGCACCTGATCGGCCGGCTCTCCCTCGATGAGCCTCCCCTCGGGCTTCTCTGCCGTGGGCTCCAGGCTCTCGAGGGGGAAGGACGCCGCTTCGGAT
>CBDTYK010000295.1:0-3023 GCA_965364595.1 uncultured bacterium | reverse complement strand
TCTGAATCGAACGATCTTCATCGTCCGAGACGCTAGCCGAGCCACACATCACCGCCGATTTTGAACCAACCAGTCTCCGTCTGGGCTTGCCGTGCGTTCTCCCGAGGTGCTGTCGGCCATCGGCGCTCCGCCCTCTGCTCGTGACTGTCAGCCTCGAAGGTTGAGCTCTTCGTCGAGCGTGAGCCAGCAGACTTGAGACCTGAGACCTGAAACGTGGAACGTGGAATGGACTCACGGGTAGTACTCGTCGGACTCGTACATCGAGTCCGGATACGGCGACGCGACGCCTTCGATGGCCTTGGTGAAGTGCTCGGCACCCACGGCGATGAAGAGACCGACCACCTCCACCAGCACCGTGCCGTCGGGAGCGAATCCCGCACCCTCGACGGACAGCTTGCGACCGTCGATCGACGTGAGCCAGGCTTCGGAGCGGATCGTGACACCGAGTGGGATGGGATGGCGGTAGTTGACCTCCAACTTCGCAGTCACCGCGGGACGCTGGTGCATCATCGCCACGAAGCCGAGCAGATCGTCGAACAAGGCGGCTACGGCCCCACCGTGCGCAAGGCCGGGACCGCCCTCGAAACGAGGATGAAAGGCCATCTCGGCCACGACCCGGTCATCGGCGTATCGGGGCTCGATCCCCAGACGATGCGGATTCTCGGGGCCGCACCCGAAACACGTGATCAGGTGGTGGGAGGGGATTCGGGAGAGCGCACTCGTGTCGGCGACCGGAAGCGCAACGCCCGTGATGAACCGGAAGCTCACGCCCTCTGAGAGAGCGCCGAGCGGATCTCGTCCGGAGTCTTGCGGAGGAGATCACGATCGAGCTCGGAGACAGCAGTCTTGCCCGCTGGCTTGTCATGGGCGATGGCATGCATCCAGTGCTCCCGGCGCTCGTGGACCCAGTCGGGGGCGTTCCCTCCGCCGAGGCCGCACATCGCCTTTGCTGCTTCGAGATCGCCGCGTGTCGGAGCCCGACCGAACGAGGACGCACGGGCAACCATGATCGCCGAGAGCACGGCTTCGAGCTCGGGTGAGCTGTGATCGATGTCGGCTCGACTGATCAGGGTCTTGGCGAATCCGGCATCGGGTCCGGGGGTCCCGAATCCGTCGCCGGAGGGCATGTCGGCCGGACTGGAGATCACGCCGGGCCGGCTGCCCGGCGACCACCGGCGCGCAGTACCCGGCGACGGCACCGGCCTCGGTCGATCAGACTGTTGGTGTTCTATGTTCGGCTGTTGGGCCATTCCGGCATTCTATGCCGGAGGACCAGGGCGGCTGATCTCGGCTTCGATCAGCCCACCAGTATCTGGACGAGCCACCCGACAGCCAAGCCGTACGAGCCAGCCACGAGGTCGTCGGCCGTGATGCCGAGCCCGCCATCGAGCTGCTCAGCTCTCGACACGCCCGGGAAGAAGGTCTTGAAGATGTCGGCGACCCGGAACACGAGCCAGGCGACGATTGCCCCCGGCAGACCGAGTCCGACGGTGGCGAGGAGAACTCCTGCGGCCTCATCGATCACGACCCATCCGGGATCTCCGTGTTTGGTGCTGTCGGCCTCGTCCACGAACCGGGCGCTGGAGACCACCGAGGCCACGGCGACAATCACGACACCGAGCACGTGCGCCCAGATCCCGATCGAGGCGAGCGCCCAGGCGACCGGGATGGCGAACAGAGCTCCGACGGTCCCCGAGCCCGAATCGGAACCTCGAATACGCCTCAGGATCAGGCCGGTTCCGAACCACGACGCGACGAATCGATGCACATGGGGAAGCTACCCGATCACTATCACTCGTCGCGACCCCTAACGTCTCCGCCATGACTCCAGAAGACCTCAACGGCCTGACCACACCACAGACGCCGGCAGTGCATCCGAGCGGCGACCGGGTCGCCTACGTCATGTCGACGATCGACACCGACGAAGACCGCTACGACAGAACGATCTGGGTCGGCGACGCCGAAGACGCGAGGCAGTTCACAGCGGGACCGGGTGACTCGTCGCCGAAATGGTCACCGGATGGGACCCGGCTCGCCTTCATCCGAACAGAGGACGAGATCGGTCAGCTGGCGATCATCCCGGCCGACGGCGGCGAAGCCGAGATCCTGACGGATTTCGATCTCGGCGTCACGACGTTCGAGTGGTCGCCCGATGGTTTGAGGCTCGCCGTCGCCGCCACGACATACGTCGACGACTGGGCCGGCCTCGACGAGGATGAGCGAGAGCGAAAGCCGCGCCGCGTCACCGAGGTGCCCTACAAGTTCGACGGCCTCGGTTGGTTGCACGACCGCAAATCGCACATCTGGCTGGTCGCTGCAGATGGCTCGGAGCAGGCCCGCTGCCTGACGCCGGGCGACCGCGACGAGAAGCTGCCCACCTGGCATCCCGATGGCGACCGCATCGTGTATCTGTCCGATCTGAGGGAGGACCGCAGCCTGGACTTCGGCGCCTCGATCATGGAGGTCGACGTTGAATCCGATGAACGCAACGAGTTGGTTCCCCATGGCGGCTGGACGTTCGCCCGCTTCTCCCCTACCGGCGACCTCCACCTCCTCGGGGATCCCGAGACGGATTGGCCGGACATCACGACGCTGTGGCGTGTCGACGGTGGCGAACTCACCTCATTGACCGCTCACCTCGACCGGTCGGCGGCATCGCTGGCGATCGGCCCCGCCTACATCGAGTTCGACGAGGGCCTCGCATACGTTATGCACGAAGATGCCGGTGCCGGGGGCGTGGCGGCCGTGCATCCCGACGGCACGGTCGACCACGTCGTCGACGGTCCGCAGGTGGTTTCGGAGTTCTCGATCGCAGCCGGCGTGTCGGCGTACGTCTCGAAGACTCCGACCGACCCGGGAACGCTGTTCATGTCCGAGGACGGCGAGGGATCGGCGGTCGCCCACTCCAGCGACGTCGACGTCGTCGAACCGCATCATTTCACGACCTTCTCCGAAGGGGTCGAGATCGACGTCTGGGTGTATCTCCCACCGGGCGACGAGCACGTCCCGACGCTGTTGAGCAT
>CBDTYK010000294.1:0-3031 GCA_965364595.1 uncultured bacterium | reverse complement strand
TCTTTCGGGCGGTCTCGGTCCATGGAGGTCAATGTACCGGTCCTTCGGTGGCGATCTCGATCCCCGAGACGTCCCACCGGTCCTTCGAGGCCCGAGCCTCGTCGATGTCGACCCGGCTGAAGAGGAACATGCCGAGGCCGAAGAAGAGGATGATCGACAGGATCGCCGACCGTCCCGAACCGGTGATTCCGGCGACCATGGCGAAGATGATCGGGCCCCAGATCGCCGAGAACTTGGCGAACACCGAATAGAAACCGTAGAACTCGGCGGAGGCCTCCTCGGGAATCATCGACCCGTACAGGCTCCGGCTGAGCGCCTGGATGCCGCCCAGGATGAGTCCGATCACGACGCCGAGGGCCTGGAACGCGAGTGCGTTGCCCTCGGGGAGCAGGAAGGCACCGATCGCGACCAGCACCCAGATGCTCAGGTTGATGAGAATGGCCCTTCTGATGTCGATCCGCGAGGCCAACCAGCCGAAGAAGTAGGCGCCTCCGAACGCCACGAACTGAACGACCAGAAACGTGAGGGCGATGTCGGTGGACGTGAGTCCGAGCGTGTCGGTGCCGAACACGGCCGAGATGTTGATGGTCGTCTGGACACCGTCGTTGTAGAGCATGAAGGCGAGGACGAACAGGAGGAGTTGGGGGAACTGGCGCAGGCGGGCGGCGGTGGAGAAGGTCCGGCTGAATCCGACTGCTGCGATCTTGGCGAAACGCCCGGTGACCTGGGTCATGCCCCGATCCTGGGTGGCGTTGACCACCCGGATGACCGCTACGACGATTCCGATCATGATCGCACCGAGGAGCAAGTTGAACTGAGCCTCGGTGATGTCGGCGACGAGCGCCCAGCCCAGCACCACCAATCCGACCACCAACAGGCCGACGAGCAGCCGGACACCTCGGACCATCGTGGCCGACACACTGACGACTGCTGGAAGCGTCTCGGCTTCGCCGCTGTCCTGGAGTCGCGTGAATGCGAACCACGAGAACCCCGCCCACCAGATGCCGGTTGCGGCGATCCCGGCACGGATCACCGTGAGGTCGTTGTCCGAGGCGAGGATGGCGCCGAACACGATCGCAAGCCACAGCCCACCACCGAAGTAGCCGAGCGCGTAACCCTTGGAGCTCACCTTGTCGATGGTGTCTTCTGTCGTGATGTCCTTGAGGAACCCGTCGTAGAAGACGTTTGCGCCGACGAAGCCGAGTTGCGCGAGGAAGAAGATCGCCAGCGTGTACACGACGCTGCCGGTGGTGGCGAAGAACAGCAGCGTGGTGAACAGGGCTCCGCCGTATGCGAAGACCTGCATGAACTGGCGCTTGGAGGCCGAATAATCGGCGATTGCACCGAACACCGGCATGGCGATGAACAGGACCAGCGTGCTGAGCCCGATGCCGAGCGCCCACAACACCTGCCCCGACCGGCCGTTCCACCCTGCATCCCCGACCACTTCGCCGGCGAAGTAGGCAGGAAGGATCGCCCCGGCAATCACGGTCGAATACGCCGAGTTCGCCCAGTCATACATCGCCCATCCGAAGATGGTGCGCCTGTCGTTCTTGATTGCCGTCGTCACGGTGCCGGATGGTACGGCACCGAATCCGGCGAGGGTCGTCGGGGCACGAATTGTTGCGCCATCTTCCGGTAGCCGGACGGCCTGCATACCGTTCCCTCCGTGAAGCGTGCTGCATTCTTCGTTGTCCTCGTGTTGGTGGTCGCCGCCTGCAGCGATCCGGCCTCCGACGGCATCGTCCAACCGGTCACGACCAGCGCTGCCGCCGGCGACACGGTCGCCCCGACGACGACGGTCGAGGCAACGACCACCACCGCTGACGGTCCGGCTCCGACGATCGCTCCGACAACGACCACGACCCCTGCGCCATTGCAGAGCCTTGCGTACGAGCAGGTGGCGACGGCCGGATTCCCGATGGCGATGATCCCCGATCCGGCCGGCGATCGTGATCTCGTGCTGACTCGAGCAGGGCTCGTTTCCGATCTCGCGACTGGCGACGTCGTCCTCGACATCTCTTCCAGGACGCGGACTGACGGTGAACGCGGGCTGCTGTGGGGCGTGGTCGGTCCTGTCGAGCTCGACAGTGCGCTGTTCCTTCACTACTCCGATGGCAACGGCGACACCACCGTGTCCAGGTTCGAACGAAACGAGTCCGGATTCGATGCCGAGAGCGAGCGGATCCTCTTCCAGGTCGACCAGCCGGCCAGCAACCACAACGGAGGCGGACTGGTTTACGCCGATGGCAATCTCTACCTCGGGCTCGGTGACGGAGGCGGCGCCAACGATCAATTCCGCCAAGGGCAGGACTTCGACACGTTCCTCGGCGGGATCGTGCGTATCGACCCGGAGTCCGGTGATGCAGATCTCTGGGCGGGTGGCCTCCGGAACCCGTTCCGGATGTGGTTCGACGAGCCGAGCGGGACGCTCGCCATCGCCGATGTCGGCCAGAACGCGCTCGAAGAGGTCTCGATCGTCCCGCTCGACGACCGGTTCCGGAACTTCGGCTGGCCCATCACCGAGGGGTTCTCCTGCTTCCAGACGTCGAACTGTGACGCGACCGGGATCACCCAGCCGGTCCTGGACATCTCGCACGGCGACGCCGGCACCTGCTCGATCACCGGTGGGGTGACGTACCGGGGGAGATCGATCCCCGAGATCGCGGGCCAGTACTTCTTCAGCGACTTCTGCGGGGGATGGCTCCGAAGCGTCACGGTCGAATCACCCTTCGAGGTGACCGACTGGACCGCGGATGTCGGCGTGCCTGGTCAGGTCGTGGGCTTCGGGACCGACCGTGCGGGGGAGATGTACGTCCTGACCACCGGCGAGATCCTCAAGGTCGTGGCTCGGCGATAGCTCCGCAGGCGGCTGGCGCCGGGCCGCACAGGTGAGAAGGCGCGTCGGGCCTCCGGGCGTGATCGTGTGCCGGCCGTGCGTCTCTCTCGTGGCGTACGCCGACCGGTAACGTCCCGCCGGTGTCCAATCTGCTCGCTCTCGGGTCTTCGCTCGTCTGGGGTGTCTCGGACT
>CBDTYK010000293.1:0-3035 GCA_965364595.1 uncultured bacterium | reverse complement strand
ACGTTCTGACCGAGCAGAGTGAACTCGACCACACCGTCATCGACCAGTCGGCGAACCTCATCGAGGATGTCGCCGGGTCTCCGACTGATCTCCGGGCCGCGAACACTCGGAACGATGCAGAAGGTGCAGGAGTTGTTGCAACCGACCTGGATCGTGATCCACGCCGAGTGCGGCAGCTCGCGCTTGACGGGCAGCGAAGACGGCATCGCCTGGAGCTCGTCGACGACCTCGGTGATCGGCCCCCAATGCTCGGCGTGGTCCAGCAGGTCGAGCACCCGATCGAGGTTGTGTGTGCCCATCACGACATCGACCCACGGAGCCCGCTCCCGCACGTAGTCACGGTCCTTCTGCGCTGCACAACCGCCCACCATGAGCGTCATCTCGGGGTTGACGGACTTGATGGCCTTCAGCTGACCCAGCGTGCCGTAGAGGCGGTTGTCGGCGTTCTCGCGGATCGTGCAGGTGTTGATGTACACGACATCGGCCCGGCCGAGATCCGCCGTCTGTGTCATCCCGTCCGATTCGAAGAGGCCGGCGATCCGCTCGGAGTCGTGTTCGTTCATCTGGCATCCGAAGGTCCGGATGAGGAACTCCTTGCCGACCCGCGATGGCGCGCGATACGGGCGCGGTCGACGTTTCGGAACGGGAAGCAGAGTCTCTGTCATGGGGCCGAAGGGATCAGCGGGCGTAATCGGTCGACCGGAACTCCCGGATGACCGTCACCTGGATCTGGCCAGGATACTGGAGATCATCCTCCAACTTCCGGGCGATGCGCCGGGACAGATCCCCCGCAGCCAGGTCGTCGATGGCCCCAGGGTCGACGATGACCCTGACCTCTCGACCGGCCTGCATCGCAAACACCCGCTCGACGCCGTCGAACTCCATCGCGACGTTCTCGAGCTTCTCCAAACGCCGCACATAGGACTCGAGCGCCTCACGGCGCGCTCCGGGCCTGGCTGCACTCACCGCATCGGCCGCCTGGACGAGGATCGCCAGCACCGTGCGTGGCTCGACTTCGTTGTGGTGGGCTTCGATGCCGTGAACGACTGCCGGGTCCTCCCCGAATCTGCGGGCGATCTCCGCACCGATCAGCGCATGCGAGCCCTCGACCTCGTGGGTGACGGCCTTGCCGATGTCGTGCAACAGCGAAGCGCGGCGGACCTGAGCGGGATCGATTCCCAGCTCCGAGGCGAGCATCGCAGCGACATGTGCCGCCTCGACGGAGTGGTTGAGGACGTTCTGGCCGTACGAGGTGCGATACTTGAGCCGTCCGAGCAACGTCACGAGCTCGGGGTTCATCCGTGAGACACCGACCTCGAGCAACGCCCATTCGCCGGCGTCCCTGACACTCTGCTCGACCTCTGCCTGCGCCTTCTCGAAGGATTCCTCGATGGAGGCGGGGTGGATGCGTCCATCGGCGATGAGCCGTTCGAGGGTCAGGCGGGCGACCTCGCGGCGCACCGGGTCGAACGATGCAACCGAAACGGCCTCCGGTGTGTCGTCGACGATGAGATTGACACCGGTGACCGCCTCGAGGGCCCGGATGTTCCGGCCTTCACGGCCGATGATCCGGCCTTTCATGTCGTCGCTGGGCAGCGCCACGACCGACACCGTCGTCTCGGTGACGACTTCCGACGCCAGACGCTGGATCGACGTCGCAAGGATGCGCCGCGCCCGCTTGTCGGCCTCTTCACGCGCCCGAACCTCGAGGTCGCGCACCAAGAGCATCGCATCTCTCCGAGCCTCGTCTTCGACTTCGGACAGGAGCTGCTCTTTCGCTGCTCGGGAGTCGATTCCTGCAAGGCGTTCGAGGTCCTCTCGCACCTGTTCCCGCATCATCTCGGTCTCCTGACGGACACCGGTCACCTCGCGCTCACGCTCGAGCAGGAGCTGTTCGCGCGACGCCAGGTTCGCAGCCCGCTGCTCGAGTGTCTCTTCGCGCTGGGTGAGTCTGGATTCGATCGTGTCGATCTCGACTTTGCGGTGTTCGAGCGCAGCCTCTTCACGTTCGCGGTAGCTCTCGGCCCGGGCTCGGCCCTCCTCCTCTGCCCTGGTGAGAATCCGCTGTGCTTCGAGACGCGCCTCGGAGACCGCATCTTGAGAATCGGAGTCCCCTTTCGCCGGCCTGGCGAATCGCGTAGCGATGAGAAACCCTCCCCCGCCGGCGATCACCACGGCCAGCGCCACCGCCACCGCGATGGTTGCTGTTGAATCCATGTGATCTCACTTTCGGGACATCATGTGCCACAAATGGCAATGCCGAACCCCGCAGGGTCCGGCACATACCGTGAAAATGCGATGAGATCGTCGAAAAGGAGCCGTCAGGCCAACAGTCGATACGTTCTTCGGTCGCTTGTGGTGTGGATCATCTGATGTCTTGGTTCGTTAGGTGATGTTTGGTATGTGCTCGCCATCATGCTAGCTGACGAACGGCCGTTTGTCGGGCTACGTCAGCTCTCTGCGATTTCCGACACGGCGTCGTCATCCGCCTCTACGTCGGTCTCGATACCCTCGCCATCGGGTTCATCGGCCGTGGTCAGCCCGGCCTCGTCGTACACATTCGCCTGCAGCTGCATGGAGATCTCGGGGTTCTCCCGCAGGAAACGTTTGGCGTTCTCGCGGCCCTGTCCGAGCTGTTCGGACTCGAACGTGAACCACGCACCGCTCTTCTTGACGATCCCGAGGTCGACGGCGACGTCGAGCAGGCTTCCCTCACGAGAGATGCCCTCGCCGAACATGATGTCGAACTCGGCCTGACGGAACGGCGGGGCCATCTTGTTCTTGACGATCTTGACCCGGCAGCGGTTGCCGACGTTCTCCCCGCCGTCTTTGAGCGATTCGATCCGACGGATGTCGATCCTGACCGACGAGTAGAACTTGAGTGCACGACCACCCGGGGTGGTCTCGGGTGACCCGAACATGACGCCGATCTTCTCACGCAGCTGGTTGATGAAGATGCACGTCGTCTTCGACCGATTGAGATTGGCCGTCAGCTTGCGAAGCGCCTGGGACATCAGGCGAGCCTGCAGGCCGAC
>CBDTYK010000292.1:0-3036 GCA_965364595.1 uncultured bacterium | reverse complement strand
GAGATCGGCATGGATCCCCTGGAGGTGCGCAAGAAGAACTACTGGCAGCCAGATGAGTTCCCGGCCACGATGGGGTGCGGATTCACGCTCGACTCCGGCGACTACGGAGGCTCCGTGGACGCTCTCATGGAGAAGGCGGGGTACGCCGAACTGCGGCAGATGCAGGAAGCCGCCCGTGCCGAGGGCAGGCTCGTGGGGATCGGCGTCTCGTCGTACGTCGAGGTCTGCGGATTCGGCCCGGCGGTTCTCGCAGAAATCGGCTTCTCGTGGACCAGCTACGGGTTGCCGGCCTCGTTCAACGGATCAGGGCTTGTGAGAGTCAATCCGGACGGCACGGCGACGGTGATCATCGGGACCGGCCCCTCCGGACAGGGTCACCAGACCTCCTGGGCGCAGATCGTCAGCCAGGGGCTCGGCATTCCGATCGAGCAGATCACCGTTCGTCACGGTGACACCGCCGAGTCGCCGATGGGCATCGGGACCTTCGGGAGTCGCTCACTCGCCGTCGACGGGACGGCGACGTTCGAAGCAACGGAGAAGGTGAGAGCAAAGGCGGCGACGCTCGCAGCCCACATGCTGGAGGCGTCCGAGGCCGACATCGTCTTCGCCGACGGGGGAGCGCATGTCGCCGGAAGCGCGGACCAGCGGGTGGAGTGGGCTGCGCTCGCCAAAGCGGCATACCAGGCGCACACCGCGCCGGACGGCTGGGAGTCGGGTCTCGAGGCCCAAGTGACATGGAGCCCCGGAAACGCCACCTGGCCGTTCGGAACACATCTGGCGCTCGTCGAGGTCGACCGGGACACCGGCGACGTCTCGATTCTGAAGTACGTGGCGGCGGACGACTGCGGAAACGTCGTGAACCCCATGATCGTCGACGGTCAGGTCCACGGAGGGATCGCTCAGGGAGTGGGCCAGGCGCTGTTCGAGGACGCGATCTACGACTCGGACGGGAACATGGTCACGACCTCCCTGATGGACTACCCGATCCCGACCGCAGGCGACCTGCCGACCTTCGAGCTCACCAGGACGACCACGCCGAGCCCGGTGAATTCGATGGGTGTGAAGGGAATCGGCGAGGCCGGCACGATTGCGTCGGCACAGACGATCGTCAACGGCGTCGTCGACGCCCTGGCGTCGTTCGGTGTCACACACATCGACATGCCGCTCAGGCCGAAACGTGTGTGGCAGGCCATGCAGAACGCTCAGGGCTGAGGAGGAGACATGTATCCACGACCATTCGAGTACGTCGCCCCGACTTCGGTCTCCGACGCCGTCCGCGAGCTCGGCAACTCCGACTTCGCCAAGATCATGTCCGGTGGCATGAGCCTTCTCCCCATGATGAAGCTCCGGCTGTTGTCGCCGGAGCTCGTGGTGGACATCGGCCGCGTCGGCGGCCTCGATCAGATCACCGATGACGGGGACACCGTGACGATCGGTGCGCTGGTCCGACACGACGAGACGGCAAAATCCGAGCTCGTGCCGGCCGCGCTCAGGATGGCCGCCGGGTGGACCGGCGACCGTCAAGTGCGAGGTCGAGGGACCACCTGTGGCGCCGTGGCGCACGCCGACATCTCTGCCGACCAGCCGAGTGCGGTATTGGCATTGGGCGGGACGATGATTGCCCAGGGACCGGACGGGACTCGCGAGATCGCAGCCGAGGACTTCTTCGTCGATGTGCTCACCTCGGCGCTGGAGCCGAACGAGATCCTGACCGGCATTCGCATATCGAAGAACGGTGGCGGCTCGGCGTACGAGAAGCTCGGCCGCCGCGGTGGTCACACCGACTACGCGGTTGCCGGAGCCTCGGCTCACGTTTCGATGTCCGACGGGCACATCAGTTCGGCTCGGGTCGCCCTGACCGGCGTCGGCACCAAGCCGAGTCTCGCGCACGGTGTGATGGAGGCGTTGGTGGGCAGTGACGGCTCGGAGGCATCGGTTGCCGAAGTCGCGCAGCGGGCAACCGAAGGTGTCACGGTGCTGGAGGACCTCTACGGGTCCGTCGAATACAAGTCGCACCTCGCCACCGTGATGGTGAAGCGAGCGGTCCTCGGAGCGATCGCCAACGGCTGAGATCGCGTCGACAGCCGGCCAGGCAGTGGGGGCGGTGATTGGCTGCCTCCACTGGCGCGTCCCGGCGTCGCCGCTCTTCTAGTCTCGCGGCATGCACACCCAGCCCCAGCCCGAGATCCCGGCGGTCACGCCGCTCGAAGCGGTTGACATGATCGCCGAGGGCGCCATGCTGATCGACGTGCGTGAGCAGGACGAGTGGGACACCGAACGCATCCCGGGTGCAGTGTTCCGACCGATGTCGCAGATCAATGCGTGGTATCAGGACCTCCCAAGGGATCGGCCCGTCATCGTGCAGTGTCGTACGGGCAACCGGTCCGGCAGTGTCGTGCACGCCCTGATGAATCAGGCAGGCTTCGACAACGTGTTCAACCTGAGCGGTGGCATCGTCGGCTGGAAGTTCCAGAACCAGGCGGTCGAGCGGTGACCCACGTGATTCGACGGACTGTCGTCACCGCCCCGACCAGGGCTATCGTGCCCGTGTGATTCCCTCCACCGTCGACGATCTCCTCGAGGCTTTGGCCTCTCGGCAGTACGTGGCCGATCGCAGCCTCGCCGTGACCGTCCACCTCGCCTTGCAGATGGGGAGGCCGCTCTTCCTGGAGGGGGAGGCGGGTGTCGGCAAGACCGAGGTGGCCAAGGTGCTGGCAGCGATCACCGGTGCAGAGCTGATCCGCCTGCAGTGTTATGAGGGTCTCGATGTCAACCATGCGCTGTACGAGTGGGACTACGCCCGCCAGATGCTGGCGATCCGGCTGATCGAGGCGCGCGGTGAGGGGTCGCACGCCGGGGCCTCCGACATCATGAACCGGGACCATCTCATCGCGAGACCGCTCCTGCGAGCGATCGAAGAGTCCGCTGCCGGGCGTCGACCCGTTCTGCTGATCGACGAGCTCGACCGAGCCGATGAGGAATTCGAGGCGTATCTCCTCGAGCTCCTCTCCGACTTCCAGGTCACCATTCCCGAGA
>CBDTYK010000291.1:0-3052 GCA_965364595.1 uncultured bacterium | reverse complement strand
CGCTCTTCCCTGCCCTCACGAAGCTTGATGAGGGCATCACCCAGGAGGTCGACGCCACGGAGGACGTCACCCGCAGGCAGGCGCGCGGCGGCCTTCCGCCAGTGCTCGAGAACCTCTTCGGGCTCGTCGGCGACTTCGGCGAGATTCGGGGCGTAGTGAGCGAGGAACACGCCGCGCAGAAAGCCGACCGACTCGGCTGCGAATCGGCGTAGATCGACCCCTTCCCCGGCGAGCCGGGCGACGAGCTCCAGACCTGCTTGTGCATCCTGATCGGCGATCGCAGCAGTGAGGGCGGCATAGGCCTCCTGGTCTGCGAGCCCGAGAGCGCGGTTGACCCCATTCAGGTCGACCGTCGAATCACCGAGGGCGGCGACCTGTTCCAACAGACTCAGCGAGTCGCGCACGCTCCCTGCAGCGTGCCTGGCAACGGCGATCAACGCCGCAGGCTCGGTCTTGTATCCCTCGAAGTCGGCGATCTTGGCGAGGTGAGCGGCCAGCGACTCGATCGACACGGCGTGGAAGTCGAACCGCTGGGTTCGACTGCGCACGGTGTCGAGCAGTTTGTACGGCTCGGTGGTGGCGAGCACGAAGTGGACGTGCTCGGGAGGTTCTTCGAGTGTCTTGAGCAGTGCGTTGCCCGCCGCCTTCGACAGCATGTGGGCCTCGTCGAGGATGAACACCCGGCGCCCGGTCCCGGTGGAAGCGACCGTGGTCACGCTCACCCGCATCTCCCGAATGTCGTCGACGGAGTTGTGGCTGGCGGCGTCGAGCTCGAGGACGTCGAACGACGAGCCCTCGGTGATGGCCACACAGCTGTCGCACTCGTTGTCCGGCGAGCCATCCGGCAGCCGGTTTGCGCAGTTGAGGGTCTTGGCGAGGATGCGGGCCGTGGTGGTCTTGCCGGTTCCGCGTGGTCCTGCGAACAGGTAAGCATGCGCGACGTGGCCGTCGGCCACCTCGCGGGAAAGCGTCGTCGTCACATGCGACTGTCCCACGACCTCGTCGAAGGTCTGAGGTCGGTACTTCCGATAGAGCGCCTGGTACTCCGCCATCGGAGTGAGCCTACCGGTTGGCCGGGACAGGTTTCCGAGGCCTCATGAGGGAGAGTCCAACATCGCGGCACGGGAGTGTCCCACCGGAGCGCAGCGACGGGGGGAAGGTTCCTGCGAACCGCCCCAACCTCGCCGACTGATCTCGTCAACCACCCACACAAAGGCGGTCACCGGGCGGTTCGGAGGTAGGGGGGCCAACTCCAACGGCACCATTCGCCACGCAGGAACCCCCCTTCGTTCCTCGCCCCACGGGACCCTTCCCCCCGTCCCGGGGGGACACACTCTCACAACCGTCCGCCGATCGCAGCCGGAGCCGGCAGGCCGCACGCGGCGACGACAACCGGGCGGTTCGGAGGTGGGGGGCCAACTCCAACGGCGCCGTTCGAATGGCGCAATCCTGTCCAGCGCTTATCGTTCAGGATCGAACGGCATCTGCCGATGGGGACGTGTGACCATGATTTCTGAAACCTCCGACGACGCCGTCCCGACGGCGACGCCATCGGCGGTGTGGGCAAGGGGCCTCGTGCGGAAGTTCGGCAAGGACGTCGCCGTCGATGACCTCGACCTCGACATCGCCCCGGGCGAGTTCTACGGCCTGCTCGGTCAGAACGGTGCGGGCAAGACCACCACCATCAAGATGATCGTCGGGCTCCTGCGTCCGACGAAGGGAACCGCCGGGATTGGTGAGCACGAGACGTGGAGGGACCCGATCGCCGTGAAGCGGAGGATCGGTGTACTTCCAGAGGAGTTCAACCTCTACGAGCGACTCACTGGCGCCGAGCTGTTGGATTTCGCCGCAGGCATGCACGGATTGGACCGCGACGAGACCATCGAGCGCCGCAACGAGCTGCTCGATCTCCTCGACCTGTCGGAGGATGCCACCAAGCTGGTAGGCGACTACTCGCGCGGAATGAGGAAGAAGGTGGCGCTGGCGGCTTCGATCATCCACCGCCCCGACGTCCTGTTCCTCGACGAGCCGTTCGAAGGTGTCGATCCCGTGAGTGCTCGTCTGATCCAGCGGCTGCTGATGCGCTACACCGAGAGTGGTGCGACGATCGTGTTCTCCGCCCACGAGATGCATCTCGTGGAGCGACTCTGCACCAAAGTCGGGATCATGGTCAAAGGCCAGTTGGCGATCGAGGACACCGTCGAGGGCCTCCGCGAGAAGACCGGCACGGCGACCTTCGACGACGCGTTCATCAAGGCGGTCGGCGGCGACATCGGGTCGGGTGAAATCGAGTGGTTGCACAACTCGTCCAGCTGAAGCTGCGGCTGCTCTGGAACGGTCTGAGAGCGGACTGGCAGCGCCGATTCGGCTTTCCTGCAACCATGATCGCCCTTGGAGTCGGCGCGGTCTTCCTTGCCGGTCGGTATCTCGACACTGTTGGTTCGCTCACGGCCGGGGCCAGGATCGAGTTCACTCTCTGGGCGGCACTCGCGTTCTTCGCGCTGTGGGTGACGCTTCCCGTCGTGATCTTCCCGCTCGACGAGAACCTCGATCCGGCACAGTTCGCCATGGCTCCGGTGCCGCCCCTGCAGTTCATCACCGGCCTGGGACTCGCTGCGCTGATCGCTCCGAGTGTCGTGGTCCCTCTCATCGTGCTCGGCACCAACGTGGCGATCCACGCCTCGGTGCTCCCCATCGCCATTTGGTCGTCGCTGCTCTTCCTCATCTTGATGATCGTGTCCGGCCAGCTGTTCACCACGGTGATCTCGGCGGTCCTGCGCACCCGACGCGGACGGGACTTCGCCATGTTCATCGTTCTGGGAATCGGCCTCGTCGGCTTCGCCTCCCAACAGCTCACTCGAAGGGCCATCGATGCGCTGGGCCTCGAAGGAGCGGTGCTGGCGAACCCCATCGGAGACACCGCAGTCTTCCTCCCACCCGTCGCCGCACAGCGGATCACCACCGAAGCCCTCGCCGGGAGCTTCGGTGGGGTGGTCGTCTGGTCGCTGGTCACCGTCGCCTGGATCGGTGTGCTCGCCTGGATCTGGAATCG
>CBDTYK010000290.1:0-3075 GCA_965364595.1 uncultured bacterium | reverse complement strand
TCGGGGCCCTCGTCCCGGATGTACTCGATGACCTCGGAGTAGCGATCGTTGAGGCCGTTGACATTGAAACTCATCACGGTGAGTGTGCTGCCCAGCGGCTCGCCGTCGCTCTCCGGGGCAACGAACAGGGGCACGACAGTTGCAGCATTCACCATCCCTACGAGCAGCACGGAGACTCCCAGCCGTCGCCGGGCCGCCAGTGTCAACACGCTCCCCATGAACAACAAGGAAACAGCGAAGTGGGGCCGGAAGTTCGCAGCCAGGTCGAGCGGCCACCACAGCGACCCGAAGAAGCTGAGGCCGGACGCAATCGCGACGAGGACCGCAGGAATGGCGAGCAGGAGAGATGTCCAACGCGGGACCCGTCGGGTGATCATCCGTTCAGATGTTCACAGCGAATCGAGGAACTCCCCAATCGCCTGACCGATCTCGCGACCCGAGTCCTCCTGGATGAAGTGGAGACCGGGCACGGTGACCTCGCGCTGGTTTGGCCAGGTGCGCACGAGCTCACGTTGGGGTCCGACGAGGATCGAACCCGGGTCGGCATTGACGAACAGCTTCGGGATCTCGGTGCGAGCCATGAAGTCGGAGAAGCGACTGACGGTCTCGACCATGTCGGCCGGTGTTCCGTCGATCGGAATCTCCCGCGGCCAGCGGAGCGTCGGGATACGGGTCTCCGGTGTCGGAAAGGGGCGGCGATACTCTTCCATCACGTCGGCAGGCAGGTCGCGGATCACCGAGGCGGGCAGGATCCGCTCGACGAAGAAGTTCTTGCCCAGGACCATCGCCTCACCGTCATCGGAGCGCATCCTCTGGAACGCGTTGCGAGCCGCCTCGGGCCAGTCCTCCCACTCGAGCGGGGCCACGATGGTCTCCATGAATGCGATGCCGTCGATCGCCGATTCGTGCCGTGAGGCCCAGTCGAAGAGCAGGGCGCCGCCCCAATCGTGGCCGACGAGCACGACGTCGGAATCGAGGCCCATCTCCTCCATGAAGGCGTCGAGATGGTGTCGATGGTCGTCGAATCGATAGAGGCTGTCGATCTTCTCAGAATCGCCCATCCCGATGAGATCGGGTGCAATGCATCGAGCACGATCCCTCAGCTCGGCGATCACGTCCCTCCACAGGAACGACCAGGTCGGATTGCCGTGGAGCAGCAGAATCGGGCGACCCTCCCCCTCCTCGACGTACGCCATGCGGGAGCCGAGAACCTCGATGTGCTTCTTCGGAGTTTTCATGGGCCGAAGCTAGCGGACCGCACTTCGTTCTGGACCCCCGATCGCCTAGCTTGCCCGCTACATGCTCTCCGACCTCCTGTTCATCCTCGCCGGGTTCGCGCTCCTCTCGTTTGCGGCGGACCGGCTGGTGGTTGCCGCGGCGCGCCTCGCCGCCAAGTTCGGGCTATCGACCGTGCTCATCGGCGCGGTGGTCGTGGGATTGGGCACCTCCCTGCCCGAAATGCTCGTGTCCGGGCTCGCAGCGGCACGTCCAGGCGGCATCGATTTCGCCCTTGGCAACATCGTCGGTTCAAACGTGGCCAATCTCGCACTCGTGCTCGGCGTGAGTGCGCTGATCTCTCCGATCGCCCGCCAGCCCAGGACGATCACGCGTGAAGGCGGCCTGATGCTTCTGGGCTCCGTCCTGATGGCAGGGCTCGCTTTCAACAACACGCTGAGCCGGGCGGAGGGAGCGATCCTCGTGGTCGGTCTCGTCGGGGCACTCGCGCTCATCGTGCACTGGTCCCGAACCGGTGCCGTCGCCGACCTCGATCTCGAGGAGGGACTCCACGAGACGGCGGACATCAACACCGGTCGGGAGGCGTTCCTCGCCATCGTCTCGCTCAGCTTGACGCTGCTCGGCGCAGACCTTCTCGTACGAGGCGCTCGGGCCGTGGCGGAGACGATCGGCATCTCCGACGCCGTGATCTCGTTGACGCTCGTCGCGATCGGAACTTCGCTCCCCGAGCTGGCGACGGCCATCGCTGCGGCGAGACGAAACGAGAACGATCTCGTGCTGGGCAACGTGCTCGGGTCGAACATCTTCAACGCCCTGGGTGTCGGCGGAGTTGCCGGGCTGGTCGGCAACGCCGCCACCGATGTGTCGTTCCAGCGCCCGCTCCTCGTCATGCTCGCCGTCACCGTGCTGACAGGCGTCCTCGCATTGACCACCAAGGCACTCGGCCGTCGCGAAGGGGCGATCCTGCTCATCACCTACCCGCTGATCCTCTTCAGCATCTAGCCCTTCAGCGTCGTCGTTCGTGGCCGACATGTATCTCATGGCCGCCCCACGCCGCTCCCAGACAGCCGCATCGACTCCCTCCAGCTTGCTGGATGCTCAGCTTTCCAGGCTGGGGTTGAGTCGAATCGAACCTCCGGGACCCGACGACTGGGCACTCCTGCTCGAAGGCATCGATGAGGCATGCACGATGCTCGCCGACTCCAGCGGGGTCGAGAACCTACTGCAACGCCAGGTCGAAGAGCGTCGACTGAGCCAGACGTCCCTCGTCGAGCAATCCCCGATTCCGATCATGCAGGTCGACCTCTCAACTGCGGAGATCGAACAGGCTGATCGCCGGCGGCCTCAGGATCTGATACGCATCACTGCCACGAACCGCGCCGCCGCCGCGCTGTTCGGACTCGACGATGCGCATCCCGTGCCGTCGCTCGATGTCGACGCAATCGGTGTCTCTCCCGACGCATGGGCCGGTCTGATCGACATGGTGCGGGCCAGGTCGACGACCATCGAAGTCGAGTTCGAGGGTCAGCGCCCCGACGGCGAGCGGTACGAAGCGATTCTTCTCGCCGCCGTTCCCGTCCCATTCGGGATCCCCGATTACACCCGGGTCGTGGTCTCGATGACCGACATCACCGACCACAAAGCCGAGGAGCGTCGAATGCAGCAGCTCGTCGCTTCCAGGAACCGTCTGCTGGCGTCGGTGACCACAGAGTTGCGATCGCCACTCGCAGAGGTGATCGACTTCGCCCGGCTGCTGGAGGAACCGACCGACGATCCGGAGCGTCGACGCAGCCTGGCCCACGCCATCGCCGATGGAGCGGGGCGTGTCGCCGGCATCGT
>CBDTYK010000289.1:0-3078 GCA_965364595.1 uncultured bacterium | reverse complement strand
CAGCATGACCTCGGTGGCGCCGCCGCCGATCGAATGGATTCGGGCGTCGCGATACATGCGCTCGATGGCGCTCTCGGTCAGGTATCCCATTCCGCCGTGGAACTGCACACAGTCGTACATCACCCGATTGACGAGTTCGCCGACGACGGCTTTGACCATGGAGATCTCCTTCACGGCGTCATGACCCTCCTCCATCAGCCACCCAGAGTGGTATACCAACTGTCGGGCGGCCTCGACCTCGCCGGACAGCATTGCGAGCCGCTGGCGGATCGCTTGTTTGTCCCAGAGCGTGGCTCCAAAGGCCTTGCGGTTCCTGACCCACTCGACGGTCAACTCGAGTGCCTTCTGGGCCTCGCCGAGCGCCATCGCCCCCAGGACGAGGCGCTCGTTCTGGAAGTTGTTCATGATCGAGTAGAACCCCTTGTCGAGGTCACCGATCACGTTCTCGGCCGGTACCCAGGCGTCGTCGAAGCTGAGCTCTGCGGTGTTGGAACTCCGCCATCCCATCTTGTCCAGCTTTCGACTCGCCGAGAAGCCCGGGGTGTCGTTCGGGACGGCGAAGATCGTGATGCCGCGTGACGGCTTCACGTCCGTGTTGGTCTTGGCGGCGACGAACAGCAGGTTGGCGATACCGCCATTGGTGATGTACAGCTTCGATCCGTTGAGCCGGTACCCGTCACCGTCTCGGGTCGCGGTGGTGCGCATTCCCGCAACATCCGATCCATGATCGGGTTCGGTCACTCCGATCGCCGTGAAGATCTCGCCGGTGAGCATGTCCGGCAGCCATCTGCGTTTCTGTTCATCATTTCCGTAGTTGAGGAGATAGGGCATGGCGAGGTCGGTGTGCACGATCGCCGTGGCGGTGAAGCCTCCGTAGGTGCCTCGCCCAAGCTCTTCGGCGAACACGACCGAGCCGAGCTCACCCATACCGATCCCGCCGTACTCCTCCGGCACGCGCAGCCCGAAGAAGCCGATCTTGCCCATCTCCTCGATGAGATTCCTCGGCACCTCTCCGGCCGTCTCCCAATCGTCGCCGCGCCCGACGACCTTCTCTTCCACGAAGCGGCGGGTCTGGGCTCGGATCGCAGCGAGGTCCTCGGTCTCGTAGATGGTCGTGCTCATGTCACCTTCCGGAAGTCTGGTTCTACCGTACCGGGATGCACCGTACGACGACCTTGATCGCGACCGTCGGCGCGAGGTTCGATCGACCCTCCGAACGGGTCGCCGAGCAGTCCGACAACGTGGCTCGGCAGGCTGCGCCGGAACCCGTTGAATCGCTGACGGAGTGGGTCGATCAGCTGCGGACGGCGTGGACGGCCGCCCTGCGCCGATCGTCGATCTACACGGTTCTGACTCGCGACCCGTTGGGTCCGGTGGTGCGGGAATGGGCTCGACGTCTCGAAGGCGAGCCGTCCGATCTCGAACTGGCGATCGGACTCCTCGGCGACGCTCCCATCCCCGACTTCTATCTGGTCGATCCGAGCATCGTCGGCTCTTCGGCCCACTGGTATCTCGATCATCTCCCGAGGCTGGCGCCCCGACGTGTCGTGTTGGTGAAACCGACGGAAGACGCGCTGCTCACCTCGGTTCGGAAGCTGCCATATGGCAAGCCGCTGCCAGAGGTGGCGGACGTGTTGGCATCCGCTCGCACGTATGTCCCTGTTCCCGGGATCGACGCCCAGACGGAGACCACCCTTTTGGAATGATCGAACATCTGTTCGATACAATCGCCCGCCATGAGCCAGCAGTCCTTCAGATGGTCGTCCCTCGAGCCCCGACCGAACGGCCTCTTTCAACGCTCCAGGCGGGTCGTCGGGAAGGGCGAGTACCGATCACTCACCTTTCACGAAGTCGAGTCGAAGACGTTGATCAACCGGGTGCCAGACGCTTCGCAGGTCCCCTTCCGGTACACCATCAATCCCTATCGCGGCTGTTCACACGCCTGCACCTACTGTTTTGCCCGACCGACCCACGAGTACCTGGGCTTCGACATCGGGGACGACTTCGACAGCCAGATCGTCGTCAAGACGAACGCCGTCGACCTGGTGCGGGCCGAGACGGCGCCGGGTCGATGGGCGTGCGAGCGGATCGCGATGGGCACCAACACAGACCCGTATCAGAGAGCGGAGGGGAAGTACCGTCTGACCCGCGGGATCGTCGAGGTGCTCACCGACCGCCGCAACCCGTTCTCGATCCTCACCAAGTCGACGCTGGCACTCCGGGATCTCGAGCTGTTCGTCGCAGCCGCCGCCGTGACGAGCGTCTCGGTCGACTTCTCGATCGCAACACTCGACGAGGACGTGTGGCGCGAGACCGAGCCCGGGACCCCACATCCCCGACAGCGGCTCGCTGCAGTGAAACGCCTCAACGATGCAGGCGTGCCGAGCGGGGTCTTGGTCGCACCCCTGCTTCCTTCCCTCAGCGACGGGGACGATCAGGTCGCTGCCGTGACCAGGGCTGCGGAGAGGGCCGGCGCCGCCTTCGTGACCCCGATGCTGTTGTACCTCACGCCACCGATGAAACGCCACTGGATGACGTGGCTGAAGCGACATCGTCCCGAGCTCGTTGGACGGTACGCAGAGCTCTATCGGGGGCGGTCACGCCTGCAGCCGGTCTCGATCACGCCGCGCAACCGCTGGGAGAAGCGCGTGGCCGACTCGGAGCCTCGACCAGGCAGCTCGAACCAACTGGGGCTGTTCGACCTCGAAACGTGACGTTCGACTGCGTCCTACAGCCACGTTCGAGATAGCGTCTGAGGCGATGCTCGCCTCCATCCCGTCACCACCGTTCAACACCATCCCGATCGGCCCGCTCGATCTGCATGTGTACGGCTTGCTGATCGGCATCGGGGTGATCCTCGCAGCGACCATCACGCTGAACCGATACACCGATGATCCCGACGAACGTCAAGAGATCGAACGAATCCTGGTGCGGGCCGTCGTCATCGGATTCATCGGCGCCCGGCTGGCCTACGTGTCCACCCACCTCGGGCGCTTCGAGGGCGAGTGGTGGAAGGTGATTGCAATCTGGGAGGGAGGCCTCGCCCTGTTCGGAGGCCTCACCGCCGGCACACTGACG
>CBDTYK010000288.1:0-3080 GCA_965364595.1 uncultured bacterium | reverse complement strand
CGAGTTCACCGAGCAGTGGAACGAGGCCGCCCTCGATGCCGGCCAGCCTGCCCTCACGATCCCCGAGGTCGTCTGGACCGACGAGGAGGCCGGTGTGTTCGGCTTCGCCTTCTCCGAGACGATGTCGGTGATCGGCCGTGTCGACCGGACACCCATTCAGGACGTCGAGGAACTGGCGCTCGTCGGAGAGCCTGCGAATGACGGCGAAGAACTCGTGATCGCCGGAATGGAGTTGGTGATCCGGGTGACCGAACCCGCACTCGACGCCGACGAGCGCACGGCGCTGCTCACCGATCTGGCGGTGCTGGGCACGCTTCCCGCCGATCCCGATCAGCGGACGACCGCAGGAACGACGGAGTATCGGGTGGCGGCCGACGCCGTTGGCGGCGTGCTCGGCATCGGAGCCCGGCCTGTCGGGGTGAGCGACTAGACCCGGTGCACCTGCATCGGCATGCCATTGTCGACCGACATCGTGAAGCCCGACGTCGGACGCGGCGGCTCCGCACCGGCGTATTCGAACCGGAGTCGTTGGAGCAGCGTCGGGATCGTCAGCCGCATCTCCATCATGGCGAAGTGATCGCCGAGACACTTCTTGGGTCCGTCGAGGAACGGGATGTACTGGAACCGGTGCCGGTCACTGGGACCCTCGAAACGACTCGGATCTAATCGCTCAGCGTCCTCCCAGGCGCCCGGGTCCAGGTGCAGTCCCCGGATGTTGATGACGAGTCGGGTTCCTGCCGGGATCTCGAGGCCATTGACCGTGAAGTCCTCGTCGGCTTCTCGAATGGTGAGGTACACCGGCGGGTAGAGACGCATCGCCTCGAGGATCATGTTGTGGGTGAGCGGCATGCGATCGAGGTCTTCCACCGTGATCCGACGCTCGCCGAGCACCTCCTCGATCTCGGCTCGGACATCACGTTCGATGTCGGGATGCCGGCTGAGGAGGTACAGCAGCCACGTCTGGGTCTCGGCAGTCGTCTCGTGACCGGCGAACACGATCCCCGACATCTCGCCCACCAGATCCATCGGCCCGAACGAACGGCCGTCCTCTTCGAGATGCTCGGCGATGAGCATGTCGAGCAGGTCGCCCGCCGGCTCGTTGCTTGCGATGCGGGCTTGCACGATCGAGTGCAGCACCCGCCAGCGGTACTTGGTGAGCGTGCGCAGTTCGAAGTTCGCCGGCGTTGGAGCCCAATACGGAACGGGAACAGGTGCCGCAGCTCGCCCGGCCACCACGTCCGATGACTTCTCGAAAGACTCCTTGAGCCGTTCGACCTCGTCGTCGGCGGTGACCGAGAACATCGTCTGGAGGATCATGCGCATCGTCATCGTCCGCATCGTCTCTTGCAGACCGACCCGACCATGCAGTTCTCCAGCTGTTCGGATGGCGTGATCCACCATCGTCTCGGCGAACCCGGCGATCGATTGACGTCGGAAGGCCGGGGTCAACAGTCGCCGACGCCACTTCCATTCTTCCCAGTCGTCGGTGTTGAACATGAGTTCGGGACCTGGACCGCGGTTGAGCTTCATCAGCCGGCGATCCCGTGGATACGGTGACGACCCAGAACTCCTGGGCACCGAATCGGATAGGGACCACCGGACCGCGGGACCCGGCCTCGGTCCAGAAGTCGACGCCGTGCTGCCTGAATCGCAGGTACTCGCCGATCAACGGGAGGCGGTCAGGTCGGAGGCCACGCATCGGGCCAAGCGTACGTATCCAGCCGGGTGACCACGACACGTCAAACGATCGGCCACACGCGATCGAAGGGCTGCCTCACGACAATCCGTTGGCCGAACGCCGCGCTCTCCAGGGTGAACCAGCCAGAGATCTGGGTCAAGAGCGCATCATCGAGCGAGAGTCCCGGCTCAAGACTTGCGGTGCTGCTCACCGGACCGTCTGGCGAGCACGAGTGTGTCGATGGCGGTCTGTTCGCCGTCTGTACTGGACACCGGACGGTCCACCAGGCCCGCTTCGACGACGTACAGATCTCCGATCGAGTCGGTGACGAGGTCGACCGTGTACAGGACATCGGCGGTCGGCGGGCCGCCATAGCCGTGTTCGAGGTTGTCGAGATCGTGAGCCACGACGAGGAGCGTCCCTCCGGATGCGAGCGCTTCAACAGCGTGGCCGAGCACCCGACGAACCTCGTCGTGGGGAAGCTGGAGATAGAAGACGATCACGAGGTCGAACGCTCCCGGCTCGGGCCGGTAGTCGATCACGTCGGCCACCTCGAAGTCGACGGTCAGCCCCCGCTGCTCGGCCCAGCTCCGGCCGCGGTCGACCGCCACCTGCGAGAAATCCACGGCTGTCACGTTCCACCCCTGGGCGGCCAGCCACAACGCATTGCGCCCCTCACCGCACCCGAGATCGAGCGCCCTCCCCGGCTCGAGACGCTCGACGCGTGGCACGAGGAAGATGTTCGGTTCATACGACCACATCGTCTCGGTTGCGGAGTACCGGGTGTCCCACTCATGTGCGTCCATGATCCGAGCGTACCGCTTGCAGCACACCCCAAATCGGTCACGGTGAGTCAGAGCTGCGGCCCCGTCACTCGTAAAGACCGAGCACCTCGACAAGACGGGCCTCGATGTCGGTGACGGGAGTCGAACCGAGCCAGCGATCCACCTCGACACCGCCCACCACGACGATCGTCACCGGATTACCCGGCACTCTGAATGCCTCGGAGATGGAACTGTCCTCGTCGAGCGCCCACCTCGTGGCACCCGATGGGAGGTACTCGATCACGTCGGTCTCGATCTCATGCAGCGGTGACTGGCGTGCGATCGCAACCACCGTTGCCTGTCCGTCGAGATCGGCCGCCATCTCGTCGATGGCCGGCATCATCTCGTGGCAGTTGTGGCACCAGGTCGCCCAGAAGAACAGAACGATTGGTTCATAGGCCTCTGCGAGACGGAGCGCCACATGATCGTCGAGTTCGAGCGTGAGGTTTGGCGCAAGAGGGCCCTCGACCAATGGCGGTCGAGCTGTCGGCGACGAGGTCGTCGTCGTGGTGGTCGTTGGCTCGGTGGGTTCGACCCCAGTGGCTGCCGGCGGGGACGCGGTGGTTTCGACCGAAGGC
>CBDTYK010000287.1:0-3094 GCA_965364595.1 uncultured bacterium | reverse complement strand
CCGGAAGCTCGATCGAGCGGTTCGCAACCGAGATCCGGCATCTCCAGCGGTCGGAGGTCGGCGAAGCCCGGGAGGCGTTCCGTGAAGGGCAGAAGGGCTCTTCGGCGATGCCGCACAAACGCAACCCCATCCTCTCCGAGCGCATGACCGGCATGGCACGCGTCCTCCGGGGATACGCTCAGACGGCTCTCGAGAACGTGGCGCTCTGGCATGAACGAGACATCAGCCACTCGTCCGCGGAACGCATCGTGTTGCCCGATGCCTGCATCCTGCTCGACTACATGCTGGCGAAGTTCGAAGGTCTCGTGAGCCGACTCGTCGTCGACACCGATCGGATGGTCGAGAACCTCGAGTCCACCCGAGGCCTCGTCAACTCGCAGGCAGTGCTGCTCGCGCTGATCGAGCACGGGCACACCCGGGACGGCGCCTACCGCATCGTTCAACGCAACGCCATGCGAGCCTGGGACGAGGGACTGCACCTCCAAGCGCTACTGATCGACGACCCCGAGGTCGACCTCTCCGATGAGGATCTGGAGGCGTGTTTCCGGCCGGAACGGTTCCTCAGGAACACGGGGCCGGTGTTCGACCGGCTCGAAGCACTCTCACTGGTCCGCTGACCGGGCCGCAGCCGGGTAAACAGCAGCGAGTGTGTCGTTGAAACGGCTGGCCGGGATCAGCACCTGGGCACCGCCGGGGGTGCGGTAGTTCTGCACCCTGATCGTCAGACGTCGCACCGACGACGGATCCATGCTTCTGTATTGGAAGGCGAGCGATGCCATCTCGCCGACGCCCCACCCCGAGTCGGTCCTGACGACGTTGGACAGGTTCGACAGGATCGATGACAGCGCACCGACCGAGGATGTGGACGTGAGCTTCCCCGCGAGTTGGAACAGGATCTCCTGCTGCTTCGTCTGCCGATCGAAGTCGCTCCCGCCCGGACGGGTCCACTCCCCATCCTCATCTTGGTATTCGGGGTTGCGGGAACGAACCCACGCCAGGGTCGTCTTGCCATCCGCTTCGTGACACCCCGGGCTCAGCTCCAATCCGGACTTCGGGTCGCGAATGGGTCGATCCCCCACACAGACCGTCGTGCCGCCGAGTTGATCGACCACCCACTCGAAGCCCGAGAAATTGACCCGGGCGAAGTGATCGACCTCGATGCCGGTGAAGTCCTCGACGGTCAATGACAAGAGCTCGGGCCCTGATGCGACTCCTCGGCATCCGCCCAGCGCGCTGTTGATGCGCCCGTACCCGCCGGTGCACGCATCGGAGAGATACAGGTCTCGAGGCAGCGACACCATGATCGGAGTCGACCCGTCGGAGGGCAGCAGAACGTAGATGAGCACGTCGGCGAGGAACCCCGATGCGTCGGCGCCGATGAGGAGCACGGAGTTGAACATGTCGTCGGGCAGCGCCGGACTCGAGGTGTTCGGCACGACGAACGGTTCCTCGACGTTGCGCTGCTCCTCCAGATCCTCGAGCATCGCCTGGATCTCGGCGTCCGTGAGCGCCTGCTGACGCTGAGCCTGCGCCTCGGCCCGAAGCTGAGCCTCCCGGGCAGCGATCTGGCTCTCGATGTCTGCATCGGTTCTGGTCGACAACGTCTGCCCCGCCGCGGAGGGGTCGAACTCTTCGGTTGCAATGCTGTTGACCGCCCCGACGGCTTGGAGGAGCAGGAACAGGCCGGTGCCCACACCGAGTCCGATGACCACCGTGAGTGATGCCAGGAGCGGCTTGGCTCGGACCCAGTCGTAGATTCGCTCCATCATGATGAGTCTACGAGTGCACGACAGGCAAGCCGGACCATCCCGAGCCCAGACCGTGGCCGCAGACCGTGACCGTCACGACGAGATGTGAACCGTGCCGGTGAACAGCCCGACGATCCGGTCGCCGTTGCGGCGAACCACGATCCGGTATGTCGCCAACGTCCGACCTCGAGTCGTCTCCTCTGCGACCGCACTGAGCACATCGCCCTCAGCCGACCCACCTGTGAGCACCAGATGCGTGTCGATCGCCACGGCCCGCGCTCCGGCTCGGTTCGATGCCAGGGCGAAGGCGCAGTCGGCGAGCGAGAACATCGCTCCCCCATGTGTCACACCGAGGAAGTTCTGATGATCCGCCCGGACCGTCATCGCAACCTCGATCGGGTCGTCGTTGCGGAGCTCCACGCCGAGAAGCGCGGCGTACGAATCGTCGGCGAGCATCTCAGCAGGTGTCGGCGCCATGACGTCAACGTAGCGGCACAGTCTCCCACCAGGGGTAACCTCGATCCGATGACACGCATCGCAACGGTGCTGGTTGTCGTGTTGATGCTCACCGCCTGCTCAGACACGGACTCGAGCGCGCCCACAACCGACGATCCTGCGCCGCCAACCACCTCAGCCGAGGCCTTCGACAGCTACACCACGGTCGAGGTGCCCGAACTCGGATTCTCCATCGACCAGCCGCTCGGATGGACGGCGCAACTCGACCTCGAAGACTCGATCCTGCAGGTCTCCGCACCCGCTCCGACCGACGGCTTCACTCCGAATTTCAACGTCGCCGTTGGAGACATCCCCGATGAGCTCCCCGCAGTCGCATACTTCGAGGGCGAGATCCCCCGTCTTCAGGAGACGCTACCCAACGTCGAGATTCTCGAGGTCGTGAACCTGACCGTCGAAGGCGCCCCGGCGCGGGGCATCACGTTGACCAGCACCGAGAACGACACGACCATCGGGATCTCACGGCTGATCATCCTCGACGACGACAACCGTGCGTGGGAACTGACGTTCTTCGCCGAGGCCTCGACGCTGGAGCGACTCTCCCGCACGGTTCAGACGATCTTCTCCAGCTTCCAGTTCCTGGACTGAGAGCGACGCGGCGGCTCGATTCACGTTCCAAGTCCCAGGGCCGGCCGGTGGCGGGCAGGACATGGCGCAAAGCGCAGAGCGCACAGCACCTCGCAGCCCTTCTCCGCCGAGAGCCCTTCGAAGAGTTCCGATGTGAAGGCTGCATGCAGCCCCCACCGCCAGCCACCGCTCCATAATGAGCACGATGCGTTTCGGTGTGTGTTGGTATCCAGAGCAGTGGCCGCGGGAGCGATGGGCGACCGACG
>CBDTYK010000286.1:0-3099 GCA_965364595.1 uncultured bacterium | reverse complement strand
TCGAGGTTTTCGACTGTCAGCATCGTCTCTCCGATTCAGCGGTCAGGGGATGGGACCGCCCGCGTGGGGCGATCCCATCTGACTCACCGCTGGCTCAGCCGCCGAGCGTGTAACAGGCTCCGGTGAACTCGAAGTTCGCCGCGAGGTCCGAGGTGTAGAACGTCTCGAGTTCGGTCGTTCCACCGCTGGTCCCGGCCGCGAGGCCTTCAGGATCGGGCACATAGATGAAGCCCTGGCGCTGGAGCCGATCGTTGTCGGCGCCGGTGTAGGACTCCGGTGGAGCGATGCCCTCGAAGTCGACCGACTCGAGCGACTTCGCAGCGTCGAGAATGCCCTGGCGGGTCATGTCACCGTTGTCGTATGCGGCTCGAAGGGCGGCCTCGACGATCTTCGCCTCGACGACTCCCTCGAAGTAGTAGTCCGAAACGGGCAGCCCCTCCAGCAACGGCTTGAACTGATCCGTGGCCGGATTGCTCCAGCCCGCGGTGTAGGTCCCGCCGATGTACGAAGCGGTGAAGGCGTCCTTGATCGGTGAGTCGGGGGCGACGAACGCCGGGTTCCACGACGGCGACGGACCTGACCACGTGCCGGTCGTGTAGCCGGCGGCCAGTGCCTGACCGAAGATCGACGAAACCGGAGACGGCGTCGAGGCGATCCAGACGATGTCGGCGCCGGACTCGACGATACCGTTGGCGACGGCCGTCAGCGTGGTCTCATCCGAAGGGATGATCGCCGCTGCACCGTCGTAGACGACCTCGAGACCGGCGGCCTCGGCAGCCAGTTTCGCACCTGCCGCCGAGTCCAGGCCGTAGTCGCCGGGGATCGACACGATGGCGATCGTCGAAGCGTCTGGTCGCGCCTGCTCGACGATGTAGCCGATGCTGTTGTGCGCCTCGAGACAGTACGGCGTGCCGTGAGAGAGCAGGTTGGCGTTGATCGACGAGTCCGACCAACCGGAATACCAGGTGAGCGGGATGGCGAGCATGCCGTCGGCCTGGAGTTGGTCGTTGATGGCAACCGTGTGCGGCGAACCGGTGGAGTGGCCGATCAACGCGACCTGATCGCGGATCTCGTTGTAGAACTGGATGTGGTTGTCGATCACATAGACCGTGTCTCGAACGACGAGTTCCACCTGGAGGCCGTTGATGCCGCCGTTGGCGTTGACGTCGTCCCAGTACGCCTGGGAGCCGGCGAGGATCGCCGAGACGAGCGGGCCGAACGGACCTGTCAGGTCCGAGAGCATGCCGACGCGGATCACACCTGCATCGAGATCGACGCCGAAGTCGGTGAGGATCTCGCCGCCGGTATCGGGAGCTGCGGTGGTCTCCGTCGTGTCACCTGCGGTCGTCTCGGTGGTGTCTGCTTGGGTGGTTTCTGGTGCTGCAGTGGTCTCGGTGCCTGCATCGTCGCCGTCTCCACAGGCGACGATGATCATGGCGAAGACCGTCAGCAATGCGAGCCATCGCATTCTGGCTAGCTTCATGAGTGTTTCCTTCCTCGGTTTCGGGGTGTCACACCATTGGGTGTGACGTTCTTGGTGATCCGCTGACGCGGGCCGCCGAGATCTGTGTTCAGTAGGTGAATGGCCATCCCCTCCAGTAGTTCCTGACCCTCAGCCAGATGCCGTAGAGGCCGAGTGGCTCGAAGATGAGGAATCCGATGATGAGCAGGCCGTACATGACTTGGTTCAGTTGCAGGACGCTCAAACCGGGGCCGACCCCTGGCTGGGTGTTGATCAGTCCGAAGTCCGTCTGCGACACTGCGATGATCGGATCCACGATCGTCGCGAAGATACCGCCGTCTGTGACCGCCGAACTCAACCACTGGGTGAAATTCTGGACGATCCTCGGCAGAACGATGACGAATGCAGCCCCCATCAGGGTTCCCGAAACCGTTCCGGCTCCCCCGATGAGGATGATCGCGATGAACTGAACCGAGAGCAGCAGATCCCACCGCTCGGGGATGGTGCGACCGAAATACCCGGCGAGCAGTGCCCCTGCGACACCGGCATAGAAGGAGCTGATCGCGAACGCCATGAGCTTGTACTTGAACTCGTTGACGCCCATCACCTCGGCGGCGACGTCCCGGTCACGGATCGACTGGAATGCCCGACCCACCCTGGTCCGCTGGATGTTCTTGGCGAGCAACGTGAAGACGACCGCCATCGCCAACAGGAACAGGAACCCTTTGCCGTTCGCCGTGAGCCACGGTCCCGACTCGGTCGTGCTGATCAACGGCGTCTCTTCCTTCCAGAGTCGCACGTCGAGTCGAGGGAAGGTCCGGCCGGATTGGGAGCCACCTGTCAGCGATCGCCAGTTCCGAAAGATGTACTCGCCGATGAACACCAGGCCCAGGGTGACGATCGCCAGATAGAGCCCGCGCACCCGGACCGCCGTCGGCCCGACGAGCGTGCCGATCGCCGCAGCCACGAAGCCCGCCGCCGGCAGCCAGATCCAGATCGGAAGTCCCAGACCGAGCAGTGGCCCTTCGGGAGCGCCCAGGAAGGCAGCGGTGTATGCCCCGATGCCCATGAAGAACGCATGCCCGAGCGAGACCTGGCCGGCGAGCCCGGTGAGGATGTTCAGACCCAGAGCACCGATGGCGAAGATGCAGACCGTGCCGAGCAACTGCAGCCAGTCGTTGGCGGAAAGGAAGCCGAGCACTGGGATCTGAAACTCGAACAGCCGATCGTTGCCCGGGCCTCCGCCCCCCGTGAACGGCAGCAGCACGAGGAACGCCAGGAAGAGGAACATGGCGACCTTCTTGGTGGTCGTGTTCAGCAGCGCCTGATCGTTCTCATACTCGGTGAACAGCAGCGGCCGGCCTCTCATGGGCGGCCTCCTTCGTCGGCCCGTCCCACGTCACACGTCACACGTCCTACGCCTGACGTGAGACGTGAGACGTGAGACGTGAGACAGCAGACGCGCGAAGAAGTGTGAGTCATACGCGCCTTATCTCTTCCGTGCCAAAGAGGCCGTAGGGTTTGACGAGGAGGACCAAGAGCATCAACAGATAGGGCACGATCCCGGCGAAGCCGGTTCCCAGCGCGCTCCAGGTGATGTACTCGCCGGCGAACGACTCGGCGAGGCCGATGGCGAA
>CBDTYK010000285.1:0-3101 GCA_965364595.1 uncultured bacterium | reverse complement strand
GCGTCGTAGGAGCCGGCGGTGGTGGAGCCGCCGGTGCCGGTCCAGTTGGTGTGGAAGTACTCGCCGCGTTCGCGATCCAAACGCTCGTAGGTGTGTGCGCCGAAGTAGTCACGCTGCGCCTGGATCATGTTCGCCGGGAGCCGCTCGCTGCGATACGCGTCGTAGAACGCCAACGCCGACGAATACGCCGGGACCGGTATCCCCGCCGCCACCGCCGTCTGGATGACCCTGCGCCATCCGTCCTGATGCTCCTCGATCGCCGACGAGAAGAACTCGTCCAAGAGCAGGCTGGTGAGATCTGGTGTGCGTTCGAATGCAGCCGTGATGTCGTCGAGGAACGCCGCCCGGATGATGCATCCCTCGCGCCACAGCGAAGCGATCCGTCCGTAGTCGAGATCCCAGCCGTATTCGTCGGCTGCGGCCCGCATCAACAGGAATCCTTGCGCGTATGAGACGATCTTCGAGCAGTACATCGCCGACGCCACATCGTCCAGCGACAGCTCGTCGACCGTCTGGTCTGGGCCGCTCAACGTCGGCGCAGCCTCGACCCGCTGCTCCTTGAGCGCAGAGACGATGCGGGCGTACACCGCCTCTGCCACCAGCGTGACCGGCTGACCCAGATCGAGCGAGCTGATCGCCGTCCACTTGCCGGTGCCCTTCTGGCCGGCGGCGTCCAGGATCTTCTCGAGCACGATCTCGCCGTCCTCGTCCCTGTACGCCAGGATGTCGGCGGTGATGTCGACCAGGAACGAGTCGAGGACACCCTCCCCCCAGGTCCGAAACGTCTCCGCCATCTCGTCGTGACCCATGCCGGCGGCCTTCATCAGGGCGTAGGCCTCGGCGATGACCTGCATATCGCCGTACTCGATGCCGTTGTGCACCATCTTCACGTAGTGGCCCGCGCCATCGGCACCGACCCAGTCACAGCACGGTGTGCCGTCTGCGACTTTGGCGGCGATGTCCTGCAGGATCTCTCTGACGAACGGCCACGCCTCTTCACTTCCGCCCGGCATGATCGACGGTCCATTGCGGGCGCCCTCCTCACCGCCCGACACGCCCGTCCCAACGAAGCGGAGCCCTCTGTCCTCCAGGTCGCGCGTGCGTCGGATCGTGTCGGTGAATTGCGAGTTGCCCCCGTCGATGATGATGTCGCCCTCGTCGAGCAGCGGGACGAGGGATTCGATCACGGCGTCCACGGCAGGACCGGCTTTCACCATCAGCATGATCCGTCGGGGCAGGGCAAGGGTCGAAACCAGCTCTTCGATGGTCTCGGTGCCGACAACCGACTTCCCGTTCGCCGGACCCTCGACGAAGTCCGTCATCGTCTCGGTGGTCCGGTTGTACACCGTGACGGTGTAGCCGTGGTCGGCCATGTTCAGTACCAGGTTCTGGCCCATGACCGCCAGCCCGATCAATCCAATGTCAGATGCCATGTGGTCACCCTATCCGCCGTCGGAGCCTTGTCGGCAACCTCGGGAATGAAGCACAACACGCCGTCGTTGCGAACGACATGGAAACCGACGAACTCTCGAGGCACCGCGCCGCCAAGGACGAGTTCTTCAGACGCGACCACCATTCGCCGATCGTCGACCAGGCCTCCTTCACAGGTCTTCGATACTTCGATCCCGATCCGGCCTTCCGGTTCACCGTCGCTCCTGCGGCATCTGATGGCGAGACGATCGAAGTCCAGACGTCAGATGGTCGACGCCGGTCGTATCGGCGTGCCGCAACGGTGAGCCTGGACACACCGGGCGGTGAGGTGGACTTGACGCTCTACACCACCGAGGGGTCTCATGGGTTCTTCCTCCCATTCCGCGACGCAACGTCGGGGTCGGAGACCTATGGGGCGGGTCGATACCTCGACATCGACCCAAACGAGGACGGGACCGTCACCATCGACTTCAACATGGCGTACAACCCCTTCTGCGCCTACTCCGAGGCGTACTCGTGCCCGCTTCCACCACCCGAGAACTGGCTCGATGTCCCCATCACGGCCGGAGAGAAGGACTTCGCCGCCGGCTGATCGCAGCCTGACCGTCGGCTCCGTGTGCTTCACCTTCTATCCTCGCCGTATGGCAATCCTCGGCATCGACATCGGCGGATCTGGGATCAAGGGCAACCTGGTCGATCCCTTCACGGGCAATCTGGAGGCGGATCGATACAAGATCGCCACACCTCAGCCGGCGACGCCCGACGCCGTTGCTGACGTGATCGTCGAGATGATCGAACACTTCGATTACCGGGGGCCCGTGGGATGCACGTTCCCTGCGATCGTCCGTCGTGGCGTCGCCCTGAGCGCGGCGAACGTGGACGAGTCGTGGATCGGGACGAACGCCGAAGAGGTCTTCGAGCGCCACTCGCCTGGGACCGACTTCACCATGCTCAACGACGCCGACGCCGCCGGCATCGCAGAGGTCGAGTTCGGTGCCGCCAAGGACCGCGCAGGCGTCGTGATCATGGTGACGTTCGGCACCGGCATCGGTTCGGGTCTCTTCGTCGACGGAACGCTCGTCCCGAACAGCGAACTCGGACACCTCGAGTTCCAGGGTCATGCACCAGTGGAGGACTGGGCGGCTGCGAAGGTCAAGAAGGAAGAGGGCCTGAGTTGGAAGCAGTGGGCCGGTCGCGCCGGCGCCTATCTCAATCATCTCGACAGGCTGTTCTCTCCCGATCTGTTCGTCTTCGGGGGAGGCGTCTCGCGGAGGTGGGCCCGCATCGGACCTCACCTGGGGGTCGATGTCGAGGTCGTTCCTGCCAAGCTCGAGAACGAGGCGGGCATCGTCGGCGCCGCAATGGCGGCAACCCGCAACTGAACCCTTCGGACACCGAACACTCTTCTTACATCTCTCTCATTCCGCTCTGACGTCGGCGGTCGATGCTGTTCACGGTTGAAGAAAGGACCGTGGATGACATCGAAGCGACTGGCCGTGGCCACCGCCTGCGCTCTGATGATCAGCGCGTGTGGTGGGGTCGCTCGGCCCGAGAGTCGGTCGATCGGATCAGATGCGATCGTCGCCGAATCACCCACTGCGTCGTCCGATGTCACACAGACATCTCTGGTCGACGCACCACCTACGACGACGGACCCCGTGACACCGTCC
>CBDTYK010000284.1:0-3111 GCA_965364595.1 uncultured bacterium | reverse complement strand
CCTGATGCAGCGGACGATCGGCGATCACCATGCCTCCCGAGTGGATCCCGAGATGACGCGGGAAACCGTCCAGACGCCAGCAGACGTCGTAGATCATGTCGGCCGTCAGCCCTTCCGGCAGCGGGGCCTCGAGACGCAGGTTGGCCGTGTTGCGGCTGTCCACGTACTTCGAGAGGCCGTCGACCTGCGCCTGGGTCATCCCGAACACCTTTCCGACGTCTCGGAGCACGGACCTCGCCCGGTAGGTGACGACGTTGGCGACCATCGCCGCCCGCTCGCGCCCATACCTCCGATAGCAGTACTGGATGACCTCTTCACGCCGGTCGGCTTCGAGATCGAGGTCGATGTCGGGTGGCCGCCCCCGCTCCTCGGACAGGAACCGCTCGAACGGCAGATGCAGTCGGATGGGGTCGACCCGGGTGAGACCGAGACAGCGGCAGACCGCCGAGTCGGCGCCCGAACCGCGGATCTGGCAGTAGATGTCCTGGGATCGAGCGAAGTCGACGAGATCCTTGACGACCAGGAAGTAGCCGGGGAAGCCAAGACGTTCGATGATCGTGAGCTCGTGTTCGAGCCGGTCACGTGCCCTGGGGTCGATCCCTCCCTCACCGACACCGGGATAGACGTCCCGTGCGCCCTCGAAGGTGAGATGGCGCAGGTACTGCATCTCTGAGGTGAAATGCCCCGGCATCGGGAAGTCGGGGAGCCGAGGGGCGACCAGGCGAAGGTCGAACGCCAGCCGCTCGCCGACCTCGGCCGCTCGATCCACCACCCCGGGATAACGCGAGAACCGCTCTGCCATCGCCAGCGGGGGTTTGAGGTAGCGCTCGTCTGTGGCCGGCCGATATCCGTCACTTTCGAGGAGGTTGCGACGGCCGGCGATGGCCGCCAGGACGTCGGCCAGGTCGTGATCGGATCGCACTGCGTGATGGACCTGGTTGGTGGCGACGGCCGCCACCCCCAGCCTCCGGCCGGCCTCGAACAACAACTCGTTGCGGGGATCGTCTTCGGGGAGCCCGTGATGCCACAGCTCCACGTACAGCCGACGGCCGAACAGCTCTTTGAGCCGGGCGAGCCCGCGAATGGTCTCGGCGAGATCACCGGCGGCCGCGGCCCGCGGGACCGCCCCTTGCCAGCATCCGGTGAGCGCAACGACATCGGGGTGGCCCGACAGTTCGACGAGATCGCTCCAGCGGTAGACGGCCCGGTCCTTCTCCCCGGCGAACTGGCTGCGGGTGACGAACTCCGACAGTGAGGCGTATGCGCCCGGCGAGCCGGCCAGGAGGACCAGGTGGTCGGTCTGTTTCCGGTCGATCGGCTTGGATCCATGAGAACGGGTCGTCCGCCCTCGTCTGATCCGCTCCCCGGTGAGATCCGACCGCTGCTTGCGCTCACGATCCCATTGCTCGGCTGCTGCGATCGAATCGCCCGGTGCTCCCCCTTCGCGGATCAATCCGACCTCGGTGCCGTACACGACCGGCATCCCCACCGAGCGTGCCGACTCCATCACCTTGACGGCCCCGTGGAACCCGTCATGGTCGGTCACTGCAAGCGCCCGGTACCCCAGTTCGTGTGCGCGTTCGACCAGCTCCGAGGGATGCGACGCCCCATCGAGAAAGGACGCGTTGGTGTGACAGTGGAGCTCCGCATACCTGACCGCACCCGCCATGACTCGAGCGTAATCGAACACATGTTCGAGCACATCACTGCATGGCGCTTGTCTTGGAAGGCGGAATCGACCTTCCGCCAGGTCTCCACTCTTCGGCCACGAGACCAAGCAGTGCCGGGCACCAGCACGAGCTGTGAACGTCATCGAGGCACGAGAAGCGCGCGCTTTAGTGGCAGTCGGGCCTGCCGACGAGCACGACTGACGCGATTTGAAAGCGATTCCATGGCCCTGTCCTCCCCTCGGCCGCGTCCCGGCTCGAAATACACCTGGAGCGTCGCCGTGCTCGTCACGATTGCGGCGATCACGACGGCCCTCCACCTCTCGGAACGCAGCAGACTCGACGACGCTCGTGCCCAGCTCCTCGAGGTCAACGCCTCCCAGATCGCCGGAGACATCGAGGCCGCCCTCCAGGATTACACCGGCGGCGCGCGTGCTGCGGCTGCACTGGTCCAGAACGACCCCTTCATCTCCCAAGAGGAGTACGAGTCGGCCATGATCCACGTCGTGCGCCCGGACCGCAGCGAGGCGATCACGGCCACGAACGTCATCAAGCGGATCGAGTCGAACGAGTTCGAATCGGTCATCGCTGAGAAGCGTCGCATCGACGGGACGCCCTACGACCCGTTCCCAATCCGGGAGGCTGAGGTCGTCGCTCCGATCTGGCTGTTGTACCCGCTGGAAGGAAACGAAGCGGCGCGCGGCTTCGACATCCTGGCCAATGAGGCTGCGGTCCGAACGTTGGAGTCGTCACTCGAAACGGATCGGCCGCGAATGACACCCGGACTGACGATCGTGCAGGAGACCGAGGATCAGGTCGGGTTCATCATCTATGTGCCCACACAGGGGCCACAGTTCCAGGGCTGGACAAACGCCGTCTTCCGCGGCCAGCAGTTCCTCGAGAACGTGATCGGCGACGTCGAGACGGTCAGTGTCAGCGTCTCGGACGGGACGGGACCCGATTCGAAGGTCATCGGCAGCATCGCTCCGGACGGCGAGAACTCCGCCTCGGCGACGCTCACCCTGTCTCGGACGATCTTCGGACAAGAGTGGGTGTTCGGTTTCGCACCCACCTCAGCGCTGGACTCCCAGGTCTCCGGTGCCTTCCTCAGCGCCATCGACGTCGGAGGAGCATCGTTGGCGATCCTCGGCGCAATCTTCGTCTTCTTGTTGATCCGTCAGCGAGAACTCGCCGAGAACCTGGTGGAAGAGCGGACAGCCGAACTGGTCGATGCCAACAACCAGTTGGTCGAAGCGGGACAAGTCAAGGACGACTTCCTGGCCGTGGTGTCCCACGAACTCCGAACGCCGTTGACCGTGATCTTGGGAATGGCAGACATGGCCCGGGACGAACTCGATCCAGGCACCGACGGCGGCATGTTCCTCGACCGGATCGAACACAACGCCAGACGCATGGCAGACCTCGTGGAAGACCTCTTGCTCAC
>CBDTYK010000283.1:0-3119 GCA_965364595.1 uncultured bacterium | reverse complement strand
AACCGATCCGAATGGAGACCGTCTGGTGGCGTTTGATCTTGATCGTGCCCGGAGGGACGATGTCGCGGCTACCGACGATGCCGACCGGGACGATCGGCATGCCACTCCCCGACGCGATCGCGAACGCGCCCTTCTTGAACGGCTTGAGCTCGCCGTCGCGACTGCGGGTGCCCTCGGCATAGATGAGCAGTGAATGGTTGCGCGACCGGACCAATTCCGCCTGGCGGTTGATCGTCTCGACGGCCTGTGTTCGTGCCGCCCGATCGACTTCGACACAGCCGATGGCTCGCATGGCGTGCGACAGGAGCGGGTACTTGAACAGCTCCTTCTTGGCCAGGAACCTGATCGGCACAGGAACGGCCAAGAAACAGATCATGATGTCGTAGTTCGACAGGTGATTGGCTACCACGACGTAGCTCGTGGTCGGGTGGAGGTCGTCACCGCCCTCTATCTGCAGATCGATCTTGGTCAGTCGCATCCACATCCGGGACCACGACTTCAGCGCTGCTTCCACGCGAGGTGATCCGGGGTCGTTGCGCCCCAGAAACGTGATGAGGATCGCGTAGAACCCGGTCCCGATCAGGCCGAGCGGAACGACCACCCAGGACCAGACGAATTCGGTGATGCGTGACATCGCCTCGGGAATCTACCAATACGATCGGGCCATGACCGACAAGGGCACGCTTCGGAGACTCGCGAAGCTGCTGTCGCCGTCTGTTCCGGAGGAGGGGCATCGTGTGGTTCGCCGCCTCGCCGAGCTGATTGGTGAAGTCTCCACGGGATGTGTGTACCTGCCGATACCCGGCGAGCTCGACGCCACCGGCGTCGTCGCACATCGAGCCGACATCGACTGGTTCACGACTCGCACCGTCGACCGGGCGACGCTGACGGTTCATGCCTTCGAGTCCGAACTCGAGATGCACCCGTTCGGCTATCGCCAGCCTGTTTCCGGTTCGCCCGAAATCGAGCCCGACGAGATCGACGCCTGGATCGTCCCGGGCGTGGCGTTCGACGCGGAGGGCCACCGGCTCGGACACGGCATGGGCTACTACGACCGGCTCCTCTCACGGGCCCGAACAGGAGCGTTGCTGATCGGTGTCACCACCGAACGGAGGGTCTTTCCGAGGATCCCTTACGACCGCTTTGACATCTCGATGGATGCGATCGTGACCGAGGAGCGGGTGATCAACCCCTGAAGCGATCCAGGTGGGGATGGAGTGCGCTGGTCGCCACGTCTGCCCAGGCGCGGTGACCGACCGCTCCCGGGTGGAAGAGGTCGGGTGTGAAGATCGACGGGTCGGCGAACACGCCGGGTGCCGAAGTCCACTGGTCTGCCTTCACTGCACCGAGCCGATCGGCCACTCGTTCATGTGCGGCGTCGAAGCGTTTGGCGCGCGCCCTGAGGAGATCGCGTAGCGGTGGAAGCAGCCGCGGGATCGTTCCCATGTCTCCCACCCCACTCAGAACGACGAGATCCGCGCGCTCCTGGATCAACCGGGTGAGCCGCTCGAGATCACTCTCGAACGTCTTGAGGATGCTGCCCTTGAGCACGTCGTTCCCACCGATCGAGATGAGCGCCACGTCGTAGTGCTCTCGTTCGATGCGGAACAGCTGGTCCTCGAGCAGGTCACCGACCGTCGCTCCGCCCACGGCGGTCGAGTCGACGTCGACGAGGAAGCCGAGTGCCGCAACGTCTGCTGCGGTCTGTCTGACCCAGATCTCGTCGGGGTGGGCGAGCCCCGGGCCGGTGCAGCTGCTGTCACCCATCACGAGAATCGACATCGGCACACCGTCCGGAGGCCCGATGACTACCGACGCGTCGAACTCTGCCTGCTCCGGTGACGGACGCAGGATCGCATACGCCGCTTCGGTGGCCACGATGCCCGCCGCCGCCACTCCGATCCGGCCAACTGTTCTGACCAGTGCGGATGTGCCTGTTGCCATGACTGCAAGTATGTTCGCTTCACTCGCATATTCGGAGGAAAAACGACGGTGAATCTCGACATCAATGTGGGTTACTTCGCTCTGATGGCGGCGCGCCAGCCGGAGCTGCTGCACCAGGCAGAGGCGATGGGGTACCGATGCATATGGACCGCGGAGGCCTACGGAGCCGATGCCGCCACCCCGCTGGCGGCGATCGCCGCACAGACGACCAAACTCGAGATCGGATCCGGGATCTTCCAGATGCCGGCCCGCACGCCGGCAATGACTGCAATGACGGCTGCCACGCTGGATGACCTGTCGGGAGGGAGGTTCCGGCTCGGACTCGGATTGAGCGGGCCCCAGGTGGTCGAGGGCTGGCATGGGATGCCCTACGGCAAGCCGCTCACCCGCACCCGCGAGTATGTGTCGATCGTTCGCAAGATCCTGGCCCGTGAAGAGCCGGTGACCCACGACGGCATCGAGTACCAGATCCCGTACCAGGGAGAGGGTGCCACTGGGCTCGGCAAGCCGCTCAAGCTCATCGGGTCCGCCCATCCCGACATCCCGATCTACCTGGCGGCGATCGGTCCGAAGAACGTTGCGCTCACCGCAGAGATCGCCGACGGCTGGCTCCCGATCTTCTGGTCGCCCGAGCGGGCTCCAGATGCCTATCTGGAGCCGCTTCAGAAGGGGTTCGACGCTTCGGGCGAGGAGAACAAGGCGGACCGCTTCGACATCGTGCCCACCGTGACGGTGATCGTCACGGACGACTTGGAGGCGGCTCGAGGACAGATCAGGCCGCAGTTGGCGCTGTACATCGGAGGGATGGGCGCCAAGGGCAAGAACTTCTACAACGACCTCACCGTCCGGTACGGCTTCGAGGAAGCGGCCGAGACCATCCAGGATCGCTACCTGTCCGGGGACAAGAACGGAGCCGCCGCCGCGGTTCCAGACGAACTGATCGACGAGGTTGCGCTGATTGGCTCCAAGGAGCGGATCGCCGAGCGTCTCGAGCGGTGGACCAACTCGTCGGTCTCGACGATCGCCGTAGCCGCCATGGACCCCCAGGCCTACCAGGTGATGGCCGAACTGGTGCTCTGATCGTTTCACGTCTCACGTCTCACGTCTCACGTGGAACGTGGAACGTGGAACGTCTTCAGCCGGCGTCCACCCGCAACGCGTAGGCGCCAGGGCCG
>CBDTYK010000282.1:0-3120 GCA_965364595.1 uncultured bacterium | reverse complement strand
TCATGCGCTACGAGTCCAGCCAGACGGTCATCGACTCGATCGTCAAGTCCCTCGAGAAGGGCCGCGATCAGCTCAAGCGGGACAACATCACCCTCGGCGAAGACCAGGGCCACATGCGTGAGCTCACCCACACCCTCGCCGATCAGATCGCACTCGGTCAGGCCATCGACACACAGCTCACCGAGGCGCTCGCCGTCGAGACCGATGAGACTCGCCGGCAGTTCATCGAAGAGGAACTGCTGTTCTCCCTCCGCCAGCGGATCATGGATCTGCAACAGCAGCTCGCCGTCAACCAGCAGGGTGTGCTCGCCACCGAGCTCATCATCCGGAACAACAAGGAGCTCGTGCGTGGAGTGAACCGGGCGATCGACGTCACCGTCAGCGCACTTCAGGTCGCGGTGACGGTTGCGTTGGCGCTCGCCCACCAGAAGATCGTGCTGGACAAGGTCGAAGCCATCAACGCCACGACGTCGGACATCATCGCCGGCACCGCCGAGCGCCTCCGGCAGCAGGGCACCGACATCCATCGCCAGGCATCGTCGTCGATGCTCGACATGGACTCGCTGCGGTCGGCATTCGCCGACATCAACGCCGCGCTCGACGAGATCTCGGCGTACCGGCGCAACGCCTTGCCGCAGATGGCCGCAACCATCGTCGAGTTCGACCAGTTGGCCGAGCAGAGCGAAGAGGCCATCCAGAAGCTCGAACAGGGCCGCGAGGCCGCTTCGGCACTGGACCTCGACACCGACTCGTCGGAGACCGAATGATCTTCACCGAAGAGGGGGTCCATTCATGATGCCGGTTCGCAAGCTCCGCCTGGTCGCCTTGGTTGCCGTGTTCGCGCTGATCGCAGCGGCCTGTGGCGAATCGGAGCCACTCAGCGTGGAGGAAGCCGAGATCGAGCTGCAAGAGCTCGTAGACGACATCGGGTGGATCGACGACCCGGTCACGCGACGCGCCAACCTTGCGCCGGCAGGGCCGGCAGACCTCTCCCAGACGTTGCCGGACATCGACGAATTCCCGCTGGAGGTACGCGCCCCAGGAGGTGCCGATGTCGTCGTCGAGATCTATGCGTCGACCGAGAAGTCTGGGGACGGCACCGACGGTTGGATCAACGAGGTGGCCGAGGACTTCAACGACGAGCGCGTGACGCTGTCGGACGGCCGGGTCGGGGCCGTCGAGATCCGCGAGATCGCCTCCGGTACCGCATACCAGTACATCGCCGCAGGCCGCAGCGTCCCGGACGCGATCAGCCCGTCGAACCAGCTGTGGATCCAGATGTCAGAGGTCCATGAACCGATGACGCTCGTGTCCGAACAGCTGGTGCCGAACGTCGCCGGAATCGTCATGAAGGACGAGACCGCAGACGAACTGCGAGCGAAGTACCCGACGCTCGACGCCGCCACTCTGATCGAAGCGGTCGTGGCCGGCGACGTCGTGATGGGATACACCAATCCGTTCGCATCGAGTACCGGGCTCAGTTTCCTTCTGACGGTGCTCGACGAGTTCGCCGATGGAGACGAGTCCCGCCTCACGGCGCCGGACGTCGCCAGCGTCCTGGAGCAGTTCCAACAGCAGGTCCCGTTCGTGGCCTTCACCACCCTTCAGATGCGCGAGTCGGTCGAGAACGACAACGGGTCGCTCGATGCCTTCGTCATGGAGTGGCAGACCTACATCCAGACGGACTCACTCAGGTCGGGGTTCGAGTTCATTCCGTTCGGCATCCGGCACGACAACCCGCTGTATGCCGTTGGGGACGTTTCGCCGGGCGAGTTGGAGACGCTCGAAGCCTTCGCCGAGTTCTCCCAACGGGATCGGTATCGGAACCTGGCAGAGGACTACGGGTTCGATCCGCCCGACTACACATCGGACGTCGCCATCCCATCCGGGTCGTCGTTGATCGCCGCGCAGAATCTCTGGAAGGAGAAGCAGGCACGGTTCATCGCCGCCGTCGACGACATGGACGCCGCCGGAGGAACCGCCATGTATGACGGGATCACGCTCGGCCTGTCGATGCTTCTCAACCATCAGGCGACCAACCCGAACGCCAAGCTGCTGCTGATCGTCCTCACCGACGGCGAAACCAACGAGGGGTACACACTGAACGATGTCCAGGCCGTGATCGGCGGGCTGAGGATTCCCGTTTACACGGTCGGGTTCGAGGCGAACCTCGACGAGCTTGGCAGACTGTCGTCTCTGGTCGAGGCCGCAACGATCAACGCCAGCGAAGAGGACGTCGAGTTCAAGATCTCTGCGCTCTTCCAAGCGGGAGCCTGACCGGTGCGACCGTTCGCCATCTGGCTCGCAGCGTTCGTCGTGGTGTTCGGCGCATTTGCGTTCATCACCAACAACGTGCGGGAGACCGAGGAGGTGTTCGTCCTGGTCGACAGCTCCTTCGGGATGCAGAACGTCTGGACCCGCGTGCCTGGCGAGCTCGATCGGATCGACGATGATCGCTATTCCGAGTTCGCACTGGCGACCGAGAAGTCCATCGTGCACGGCTACCAGGAGCGGCTGCGCATCGGCGACGTCGTTCCCTTCGCTCCGTGTGACACGGACCAACTCGAGCGCTACCCCCAGATCGAGTCGGCGGACCGCCTGGTGATGATCACGACCGACGGCTCCTGTCTCACCGAGGGCCTCGAAGGCGACTGGGACATCATCACCCTGGAGCCCTGACCCAGAAAGGCTGCACGCCTCGACGCCATGCGCCCTCGGAGGTTCGCAGGACCGGGTTCTCGAATGCCGTTCGCCTGGCCCGACAACGAGCAAGCATCGGCGGTGCCGACGTTGGGGGTTCTCAGCCGGATGAAGTGAGCCCGCCCGTCACTTCGCACCACTCGACGAACTCGTCCGCGTATCGACGATCTTCGAGATGCGTCGTCGGATCCAGTCCTTTCGCAGAATCGGCGGCTCGATCACAGTGACCGGCGTATGCCCACATGCGGACTGCCTCGGACCGGAGGTACGGGTCGTCGCCGTCGAGGTCGGCTGCCGCTCCGTAGAACACAGCGGCGGCGGCCCACCTCTCGTCGAATTCGGCGTCGAACGCCAGCGTCTCGAAGGGATCACTGCCGTAGATCGGAAGGGCGGCGGAGAGCTGGGTCGGAGCGAGCGAGC
>CBDTYK010000281.1:0-3151 GCA_965364595.1 uncultured bacterium | reverse complement strand
TGGGACGTGATGACGTAGACGTCGTCATGGGCGTTCTGGATCTCGGTTGCGACACCGTCCATCGATGCGATGTTGCCTTCATGCCAGTTGACGAAAACGAGACGGTTGACCCCCATCTCGATCAACTCGTTGCAGATGTCGGTCAGCAGGGCTTCGAAGGTGGTTCGGCTGAGGTTGATGGTCCCTGGGTGACCGGCGTGGATCGGGGTCACGCCGTACGGTCCGAACGGCACATACAGCGCATCCAGTGCGTCGGCGAGCGCCTCGGAGACCACCTCGGCAGCGATGGTGTCAGTGCCGTTCGGGAGGTGTGGCCCGTGCTGTTCGATGGATCCGAACGGGATGACGGCGACCGGGTTGCGTGCGATGTGCTCTGCGACCTCGCGGCTGGTGAGGTCGCTGATCGAATGACTCATGTGGTTGCCTCCGGGGTCACGATCGGGTTCTGCGGTTCGAGGCCATCGAGGATGCGGCGGGCCTCGGTCGCCGACTTGCGTCGCATCTCGAGCTGGCTCTCCTCGGTGTACCAGGCCATGTGGGGGCTGAGGATGAGGCGGTCGGTCACGCCGTCGAACACCGACAGGTCCGGTGGCTCAGGAGTGAAGACGTCGAGTGCGGCGACCCTCGGTGCTCCGGCCTTCAGAGCGGCTGCGAGTGCTGCGTCGTCGATGAGCGCGCCACGGGAGGTGTTGACGATCACGCTTCCTGGCTTCATCAGTGAGAGCTCGTCGCTCCCGACGAGCGGCCGGTCGGGTGGAGCCGGAGCGTGGAGGCACACCACGTCGGATTCCGCCAGGACCCTCTCGAGCGTGGCGGGCTCGACTCCGTGGGCGTCGGGGTCGGCGAAGGGGTCGTGGGCGAGGAGCCTTCCGAATCCGACGAGCAACATGAGACCGGCGACCCGGCGACCGATTCGGCCGAAGCCGATGACGCCTGCAGTCATCTCGCCCGGCACGTGGATCGGGCGAAGCGGGTCGAAGCCCCAGCCTCCCTCGCGCACGATCCGATCGGCCTCGCCGAGCTGCCGGGTTCCGGCGAGTGCCATGGCGAGTGTGTGTTGGGCGACGGCTTCGGTGCCGTAGTCGGGGATGTTGGACACGCCGATCCCAGCTGCCCGAGCTGCGTCGAGGTCGATGTTGTCGATCCCGATCCCTGCCCGGACGATCGCCTCCAGCTTCGGAAGCCGGGGGAGCACCTCAGCGGTGAATTTCGGCAGCGATCCGGCGATGATGATCCGAGCCTCGCCCGCAACCTCGACGATCTCGTCGGCGGTTCCTCCGGGTGCGGAGACGATCTCCACGTCTCCGAGGATCTCTTGTTCGATCGAGAAGTCCGGGTAGCGCGACCCGAGTACGGCAATGGTCGTCATGCGTCCAACTGTATCCGGGACCCACGGCCGGTCGCAATCGATTGCAGCATTTTCTCGCTCTGGAAGGCTCGACCCCCTAGATTCTTCGACAGGAGGTGCCCTGATGCCACGAATCAGCTACCCGGATCTCGAGGGCCTCGAGCCGGGCGATCGCGAGATCGTCGAGTACGGCAGAGTCCATTCGACGCCGAGGCCCGAGAGCCAAGCGATCAGGGCTCACGTCCCGGCGGTTCTCCATGCGTTCACCCAGGCGTGGCGCACGACCTTTCTCGACGGGGTGCTCGACCACGAGATCAAGGAACTGTGCAGGGTCTACGTCTCGAAGTCGATCGCGTGTGAGTATTGAGGCGTTCAGCGATCCGTCCAGGCTGGACGGAAAGGGCTGACGGAAGCCGACTACGACGAGCTCCTCGAGTTCGAGGACTCGGACCGTTTCACTGAACGCGAGAAGACGGCGCTGCGCTACACGAGTGCGATCATCTGGGACTCCGATCTCGCCGACGACGCCCTCTGGGCGGATCTCCACCGGCACTTCACCGAGCCCGAGTTGGTGGAGCTGGGGTTCTTCATCGCGTTGACGAGCGGTCAGCAACGTTGGATCAAGACGCTGGGGATCGGCCACCGCGAGGTGCTCGGCGACACCGATGTGGGTCTCGCCGGATCCTGATCAGCCCATGGCGTCGGCGAGTTGGGCGAGGTGGGTCGGCTCGTGGTTGGCGAAGTAGCTGGCCTGCTCCGCAAGCGTGACGGCGCCGAACTCCTCGTGATGCCCGCGATTCCACCAGACGGTGGGTTCGACACCCGAGAGCACGTCGACGATCTCGGCCCGCAGCCCGGAGTACGCCTGGAACAGGGCGCCGGTGTCGTCCGCAGCGGCGTCCATCCGCCACACCAACACCGATGCGAGCTCCGGCTCGCCCCCGGCGATCAGCTGATCGATCCGCCCCCGGAAGACCCCCTGGGCGTTGTGGAGATGCTCCAGGGTCTGGTGTGCCGACCACCCACCGTCGGAGCCGGGGACACTCGGGTCCCCCGATCGGAGGATCGCCTCGATCTCTGCCGGCGTCGCCGCCAAGAGCGAGAGGGCTTCGGGCGGGCTCGACGCACGCAGCCAATAGATCGCCTTGAACGGCTCGGCTGCCGTCGACCACCTTCCGCATTCCGGACAGCGTTCCTGGTCGGACCCGAGAGACACGAACCCGCAGATGCGACAGACGACCGGATCGGGTGTGTCCCTGTACAGCGGCACACCTCCCGAGTCGAGCGCCTCCGCCGCCGACCGCAGGGGTGCGGCCAGCGCAGAAGCATTGGTGTCGCCGAGTCCGTCGGCGATCTCGCGCAGCGCTTCGGCCTGCGCCTCCGGGGAGATGGCCGCGCGTGACTTCAGCGAGGTTCGGTTGACGGCAGACGTCGCAGCGGCGCGCAGCAGCTTGGCGATGTTGTACTGGCCTTCCTTCTCCAACTCACCTGCGAGTGCGATCAGATGGTGGGGCGAGCGTGACATCGAGGTGCTCCTCTCTCTTCGATCAGTTGTGCTGCGCTCACGAGTGGTCGGGTACGAGCACATCGCGGCCGATCACGACGCCATCGACGACCCGTTGCTGGAAGCGTTCGGCGTCCTCGAGGTCTCCGGTCTGGTCGATGATCGGATCGACGAGTCCGCGGTCGACCAGGTCGACGACGGTGCGGAGCTCGTCGGACGAGACGTTGCGAGAGCCCCGGATCTCCCATTCGTTGCGGTAGATGTCGCCAGGGTCGAGGCTTTCGTAACGTTTTTGGCGA
>CBDTYK010000280.1:0-3154 GCA_965364595.1 uncultured bacterium | reverse complement strand
CCATCGGCCTCACCTTGATCTTCGGGTCTGCGATGTCGACGCCGAGGAGCGGCATGACCGCCAGGCCCATCCCCTCTCGCACCATCGACTGGAGGGCGGCGTTGTCGTTGGTACGGAATACGTACTCGGGGCTCACACCGCCGTCGATCAGGCCCGAGGAGATCCTGATCTGGCACGTGTCGGACACCGGCTGACCGATCAATGGAACCTCGGCGAGTGAGCTCATCGGAACGACGTCCGGGAGATCGTGACTCGCCGGGGCGACGACGACGAACGGATCGGACACGACCTCGATGGATTGGAATCCCGGGGACAGAGGTACCGGGCTCGCCGTGAAACAGAGATCCAGCTCGCCGGACTCGACTCGTCTGATCGTCTCGGGGTCGTTGTTCCCCTCGTGCGGCCTGACGTCGGCTTGGGTCTCGCGGCGCAGGCGCCCGACGACGGCCGGGAGCACCTTGACCGCAACGGACTGGAACACACCGACCTCGATGCGACCGACCCTCCCGCCCTTGTGCCCGTTGAGATCGCGCTCGAACACCGCAACCTGCTCGATGATGCGTTCGGCGTGCCTGAGGACCAAGCGTCCCGCTGCAGTCAGCGTGACCGGCTTCGGCCCTCCGGGCCGATCGAACAGTCGCTCGCCGACGACTCGCTCGAGTGACGCGATCTGCTGTGAAACTGCCGACTGGGTGAATCCGAGCGCCTCTGCTGCACTCGCAAACGTGCCGTACTCGACGACGGCGAGCAGGGCTCGCAGGTGTCGCACGTCGAGACCCTCGAGGGTGGCTGTGGGGGTGGCAACCGCCATCTCAGCGGCCCGATCGGATTCCGAGCGCAACGGAGGAGCGTTCGATGGTGTTCTTCATGGTGTGCAGCCCTCGAAAGCCGGGCGAGGCCGGACGGTCCGGCGCTCGGTGGAAGCTCGTCAACACTAAACATTAGCAAATCTGATGTAAAACGTCAGTTTTCATCGCTATACACGATGCTCCCGGGCGGATACGGTGCAAGAAGAACAAAGGAGATCCCCATGACCAACCACATCGCAATGCTCGACGAACTCGAAGCACGCATCGCCGTCGCTGGCCTGGCGGGAACCGAACCGCAGCTCCGACAAGTCGCAGACTTCCTCGTGCGCACCGGGACGCTGCCCGTCATCGCCGGAGTGCTCGCCGACCCCGGCGCACCCGAGGTCGCTCGCCTGCGCGCACTCGCCAGGGCGTCGCGTGCCCTGCGGGCCATGCCGTCGACCGAACCACGCTTCCTCGTCGTCGCCTGAGTACACCACCTGCGGCCGACGGACCAGACTGGCGGTCGTGTCCATCTCCAGCCGCCTCTCCTCCCACCTCTCGTCATGGTTGGGTGCATGGCCGTCAGATGGTCCACGGTCGCTGATCGTCACCTCGTCTCCCCGGCGTGAGCAACCGGGATGGGACGGTACGGTTCGTCCCGTCGCAGGCATCGCTACACCGGACGGCGCCGTCTTGTCGGTACCAGGAGATGCGGTCGCAGCCGTCAGGGCGCTCGGCGACACACTCGACGAGATCGCACCCCGTTTGAGCGACGCGCTGGGCCGTCCCGGATGGCGGTTCTACGCCGGCGTGTTCCGCTGGTCGGAGGAGCCGATCACGTTCGATCGTCCGGGAGTCTGGCTCCCCCGCGAACACGAGTCGGTCCTCCCATGGTTGAAGCCATTCAACGGCGAAGTCCTCGTGGGCTTCGACGATGGCGAGGTCGCAGCGGGTGTCGGCCGCAAACTCCACGATCGGTGGGGACACGAGCTCGCCGTCGTGACCGAAGAGGGTCACCGCGGACGCGGCTGGGCGAAGCGCCTGGTGAGTCAGGCCGCCGAACGGGTGCTCGACGACGGGGCCGTTCCCACCTATCTGCACTCCCCCACCAACGAGGCTTCGGCCCGAACGGCCGACGCCTGCGGCTTCCCCGATCGCGGATGGAGGATCCTCGGCATCTTCCCGAGTGATCCAGGAGGCTGACTTGTCCGTTCGACGTCTCAGGTCTCACGTCTCACGTCCCACGTGGAACGTCAGCGCAACCAGACCGAGGCATTTCCTGGGAGTTGGCCATCCCCGAGTGGGAGGCTGGACAAGAGCATCTCGCCGTCGACGGGGACGGGATCGGATCCGAAGTTGACGAGACAACGGATTCCAGAGCCGCGTCGAAACATCAAGGTCTCCGGCGAGGGACCTTCGAGCCACTCGATGTCGAGGTCGGATGCCAGGTGCTGTCTCCGAAGCCGGAGCGCCGACCGGTACAACTCGAGCATGGATCCGGGGCGGCCGTCCTGGGCCTCGGCGGATCGCCCACCCCACCCGTCGGGCTGCGGAAGCCAGGCGCCGTTCGACCCGAACCCGGCTGACTCCCCATCCACGGTCCACGGGATCGGGACCCGGCACCCGTCGCGACCCTTCTCGGTGTGCTCCGAACGGGCCCACACCGGGTCGTCGAGCACACCGACTGGCAGCTCCGTCACCTCCGGGAGTCCAAGCTCCTCACCCTGATACAGATAGACCGAGCCGGGGAGCGCCAGCAGCAGCAGCGCAGCGGCACGCGCCCTCCGCTCACCGAGCGCCGAGTCGAGCAGCGAGCGGTCGCCGTCGAGCAGCCAATCCTTGGCATCGACATCCGGCGCGAGCCCGTAGCGCGTGGCGTGACGAACGACGTCGTGGTTGGAGAGGACCCAGGTCGGGATCGACCCGACGCCGCCGACTGCCTTCATCGACTCGTCGATGGCTGTGCGCATGCTGTCGGCATCCCAGGGCGCCTCGAGGAAGTCGAAGTCGAACGCCTGGTGATACTCGTCCGGACGGAGGTAGTTGGCGAGTCGCTCGAGATCCGACACCCACGCTTCGGCGACCATCATCGTCCCAGGGAACTCATCCAAGACGGCCCTCCAACCGCGGACGATCTCGTGGATCTCGGGTCGGTCCCAGTACGGATGCCGGCTGAACCGGTCACCGGTGAGCAGGTTGGCCAGCAGTTGCGAAAACGCGCCGGTGGTGGAGACCTCCGTATCCCCCGATCCCTCCAGGAACCGTTGATAGGTGTCCTCCGGCGGCAGTTCCAGATTCACCGGCTCCGTCCGGCGCCTGGGCACCGGCCGGTGCTTGTTCTTCCTCGATTGCGCGCGCGGCAA
>CBDTYK010000279.1:0-3154 GCA_965364595.1 uncultured bacterium | reverse complement strand
CTCGATGTCGATGTCCCGACGGCCCGTCACCTCGAACCCGGCGGGAAGATCGGGGAGATCATGACCGACGCCCTGCGCAGCAAGGCGTGCAGCGCCTCTGACGGTGAGATGCATGTCTTCTGAGACGTGGACATCCCGGTCGAGAATGGTTGCGAGCAGCTCGACCCACTCGCGATGTCGGGTGGAACCACCTGACATGACCACCGCGGAGACCGCCGTCAGATCCATCAGCGCCCTGGCTCTGAGACCGAGGTAGAACGCAACCCCCCGCAACGCACTTCGAATCAGCGTCTGCCGGTCGTGCGCCGGCGTGAGCCCGGTCCAGGCCGCCCCCTTGGGCACATCGCGCGACGGTTCGCGTTCGGTCACGAGGAACGGAAAGAAGAGAGGATCAGCCCCAGCGTGATCGAGCACCGACCCGGCAGATGCGTACATCTGGTCCCAGGTGCGGTCCAGCATGTCCCGCACCCAGCCGAGGGCGAGACCGGCGTTCGCCACGGCGGCCATGGCGTACCACGGTGCGGCGGTCGAGGCGGATCGATACTGGTGGATTCCGGGACCCATGTGTCGTCCCCGGGCGGGCTCTGCCATCGGCGTGACCACCTGGCCGCCGGTTCCGATGTTGACCAACGCGACTCCTGGCTCTTCGATCCCGGCTCCGAGCAGTGCTGCGGCAGCGTCTCCACATCCAGCCACGACCGGGACGGGCTTCAGATTGAGCCTGTCGGCAAGAGCTGAATCGAGTCGTCCGACGACGTCACTCGACGGGCGCATCGCAGGCAGCAACCCGAAATCCACCCCGATTGCCTCGCACACGTCGGAGCTCCACTCGTCACTGCGCACGTCGTACAGGAGTGTGGCAGAGGCATCACTCGGATCCGTGACGGCATCGAACCCGCAGAGTTGCATCCGTAGCCAGTCTTTCGGCTGTACCGCCGCAACCGCTTCACGCATCGGCTGGGGATCGTTGCGCGCCAGCCACGCCAGGATGGGCCCCGCCATTCCGGGAACGAGCGGATTCCCGAGCACCCCGGGGTGATCCTCGTCGTACTGAACGAACCCATCGAGAAGGCCGACCGCACGGCTGTCGGGCCACAGCACTGCATCCCGCACCGGCCTGCCCCGACCGTCGACAAGCACCACACCGTGCATCTGGCCCGCCACCGCCACAGCCTTCACTGCTGGACCATGCTCGACCGTCACCCGTCCGACCACACGCTGGGCAACGTCCCTCCAGATCGCCGGATCGAAGTCAGCCCTTCCGCCCGCCGAGCTCGGAGCGTGATACGCCTCCTCGGCCGCCGCTACCAGCGATCCGGCCGCGTCGAAGATCGCCGCTTTGAGCGTGCCTGTCCCCAAGTCGATCCCGAGATACACATCAGCCTCACAGTCTCTCAGCGGCCGCTGCGACGACCTTCACCTCCGAAGACTCGTCTCTGTACAGCATATTCCGGCTGCTTTTGCTATGGTGTTCACTACTTCCGACTGATATCAGTCAAAACCACGAGTTCAGGACGACCCGACGATGAACGTAGACCTGCTCCCCCGAGACCCGGCGGACGGCCTCGTACTGCGGCTGGTTCGGGAAGCCGGGATGCTGACTCGTGCCGACCTCGGCGAGGCAACCGGATGGGCACGATCGACCGTGACACGCCGGGTGGATTCCCTCCTCGAATCGGGGCTGGTCGTGATCGGGGGTGAAGCCAGCTCCACCGGTGGCCGTCCCCCGGAACAGATTCGCCTCAATCACCACGCGGGCACACTGGTCGTCGCCGACCTCGGGGTCTCCCAGTCCCGTCTGGCGATTGTCGACCTTCTCGGGAATCCCCTCGATCCGCCGACGGACATCGAACTCGATCTCACCTCCGGCCCAGAAGACACGCTTCCGACGGTCCAGGGAGCCATGAAGAAGCTCGTGGAGCAAGCCGGTGACTCACTTCTCGGAATCGGTGTCGGCGTTCCGGCCCCAATCGATTCACGTACCAGCCAGCCGACCGACCCTGCCATGCTGTCTGCATGGAACAAGTACCCAATCCGAGAGACGATCGAATCGGCATTCTCCACGGCCGTCTTCGTTGAGAAGGACGCAAATCTCATGGCGCTGGCAGAGCACCGGCGCAACTGGCCACAGTCGAGTTCGCTCCTCTTCGCCAAGATCGGCACCGGAATCGACTCGGGACTCGTCATCGACGGGAACCTGCACAGGGGAGCCAACGGAGCCGCCGGCGACATCGGGCACATCCAGCTCGAGGGCTATGCGGACAGGCTCTGCAATTGCGGGAGGAACGGTTGCCTCGAGGCCGTCGGAGGCGGGCAGGCGCTCGCTGCGCAGATATCGGCACTGGGAAGGAGAGCCCCCAACGCGCGGGCAATTGTCTCCCTGGTTCACAGCGGAGACGCGGAGGTCAAGTCGCTGCTCCGTCACGCCGGCACCAACATCGGGGTCGTGCTGGCCGCCGCGGTGAGCGTCGTCGATCCGCAGGTCATCGTGCTTGGCGGCGACCTGGGAATCGAACCGCTTCTCGTCTCTTCGGTCAGGGCGGAGATCCAGCGGAGGTCACTCACCCTCGCCAGCAGACACCTCGTCGTCGAACCGAGCCGTTTGGCGTCGAATGCCGGGATCATCGGCGCCGCTGAACACGTGGTGGACCGTCTCTGGCCTGCCCTCCAGCCCCGGGTGAGGCCACGCCGTTGACGCTCATCGATCCGGTGGAAGTCTGGGCCTGCGCCAACGATGAGAGCACCGCCAAGGGTCACCACCACTGCAGTGAGTCATGACCAGCCCGGCACGTGGGCAAGAGACCATCTGTGAGGCTGACCTCTGCCCCCTATGGAACCTGAGCTTCGACCGCAGGATGCCATGTGTAGACACAGGCGGGGAGTCGGGAGCGACAGTCGGAGCACCGACGCGGGCGCCAGCCCCATCTGGCCGGAGTGGATCGGCGGAGCGGATTCGACCGCAGCGACAACTCCTTCACGATGCCTCAGTGGAGTTCGATTCCAGGAACCACCGACCCGCCCATGACTTCTCGAGCCATCAGGCCGAGGGATGAGTAGTTTTGGATGTGGAGGGGGAGGTCGATCACCCCAGACACCGGTGGGTTCCTCACCCCTTCCGGATAGGAACGGTCATGAGCAAACGGATGTCCGTGCT
>CBDTYK010000278.1:0-3158 GCA_965364595.1 uncultured bacterium | reverse complement strand
GCGACCGTCTCGGTCGTCGACTCCGAGAGACTCCTTCCGATGAGCCCGGCCAGCAGCGAGACCACGAACGTGGAGCCGGCGCCGACCAGGAAGGCTCGCCGGCCGCCATCGACATGAGCGGCGGCAGGTCGACTACCGGTCGAGCGCAACGCCCGGAACGTCAAGAGGCCGATGCCGGCGGCGGCGGCCCCTGCTGCGAGTGACGTCACCAGGTCGGATTCCGCAGTCCGAGCCGCCGCGAGAGCGCCGAACAGACCGAAGCCGGCAAACGTAACGGTGGCAACGGTGCGATCCGCTCGCGATCCCACCCAGGCGCCGATTGCGAGACCGACCAACACGATGCCGACACCTAGGGCGAGCTTGTCGGCCGTCCCGAACAACGAGATGGCGAAATCCCGTACGGGCTTGGGGACGGTGTCGATGACGAGCGTCGCAACGCCGACGATCAGCGACGGCACAGACCCGATGAGCCCTGCGAGCAGCTCACTGAAGCCGAACGATGCTGCCACGGCCGCCATCCCGGTAAAAAGCCCTACCCGCGTGGTCGGGGGCGACACCGGCGGCGGTGCTTGCTCGGTTGTGGTCTCCATCGCCATGGTTCACAAGTTACGACCCGACGCGCGACAACCTGAAGCCGGAGCCTCCGAGTTCAGCCATTGTTCATGGCTACCGTCTCGGCGATGGAGATCGTCGTCGCCGAAGATGGACGCCCGCGGTGCTGGTGGGGCGCGTCGACCTCCGACTACCGGGACTACCACGACACGGAATGGGGCTTCGGCGTCACAGACGACGCTCGGCTGTTCGAGAAGATCTGCCTCGAAGGATTCCAGTCTGGACTGTCGTGGCTCACGATCCTCCGCAAACGGGAGAACTTCCGGGACGCCTTCCGCGATTTCGATCCCGAGATCGTCGCCGAATTCGATCACTCCGATATCGAGCGACTGCTCGGTGATGCAGGCATCGTCCGCCATCGCGGAAAGATCACATCGACGATCAACAACGCCGCCCGAGCCCTCGAGACCATCGAAGAACACGGATCTCTCGCCGCCTACTTCTACCAGTGGTTCGACGACGCATCCGACCCGCCGACAGAGATCGCCGCGACGACACCGGCGTCGGTCGCTCTGGCAAAGGACCTCAAGCGCCGGGGCTGGTCGTTCGTCGGGCCCACCACCGCCTACGCGTTCATGCAGGCGATGGGCCTGGTCAACGATCACCTCGATGGCTGCTGGGTGAGGGACAGTGCCGAGGAGTCCCGCCTGAGCGCCGCCGGCGCGGTTCGCTGAACAGGTTCGAATATCCGCCGGTGCGCCGCCGAGTTCGAGCTTCGGGCGGTATGGTCGCCGCATGCTGACGCCCCCGTCGCTGACCGTCGGAATCGAAGAGGAGTACCTACTCGTCGATCCATTGACCCGTGACCTCGTCGCCGACCCCCGAAAGGAGCTGTGGGACGACGCATATCGAACGATCGGAGATCGGGTGACGCCGGAGTTCCTCCGGGCGCAGATGGAGGTGGGGACCAGGCCCCACGCCACGATCCAGGAGCTGGCCGAAGACCTCTGCGACCTCCGCAGGAGCCTCGGCGCCGTCACTGCAGAGCACGGCGCTGCGATCATCGCCGCATCGACCCATCCGTCGGCCCTCTGGTGGGAACAGAAGTCGACCGACAAAGAGCGTTACCAGACCCTCGCCTCGGATCTCGGCGTCGTTGCGAATCGCCTCGTGATCTGCGGCATGCACGTCCACGCCGGGATCGAGGACCCCGAGATGCGCATCGACTTGATGAACCAGGTCTCGTACTTCCTCCCCCACCTCCTCGCTCTCAGCACCTCCTCGCCGTTCTGGGGCGGGCGCAACACCGGATTGAAGAGCTACCGGATGAATGTGTTCCGGACCATGCCACGCACCGGCCTGCCCGAGCACTTCGACTCGTGGTCGGAGTACCAGCGGCACGTCGACGTGCTCGTGGAGGCCGGGCTGATCCCCGACGCCTCGAAGATCTGGTGGGACATCAGGCCGTCGGTGCGGTACCCGACGCTGGAGATGCGCATCTCCGACATCTGCACCAGATGGCGGGATGCCATCGCAATCGCAGCCATGTACCGGTGCCTGCTCCACATGTTGTTTCGGCTCAGGACGTCGAATCAGCGGTGGCGGACGTACGCCGACATGCTCGTCTCCGAGAACGTGTGGCGCGCTCAGCGCTACGGGACCGCCGGCGACCTGATGGACTTCGGGAAGTCGAAGCTGGTCCCGTTCCACGAGTTGATCGACGAGCTCGTCGAGTTGCTGAGACCCGACGCCGAGGAACTCGGTTGCGTGGAAGAGATCGAGCACGCCCGCGTGATCGCCCGCGAGGGCACGTCCGCCGCTCGTCAGCTCGAGGTGTATCAGCAGTCGATCAAAGCCGGGAAACCGACCGACGAAGCCCTGCGGGACGTCGTCGACCGCCTCATCGCAGAGACCCTCGAAGACACCTGATTCCGTTCTTGTGACGGAAACGTATGAAATATCGATGTTTCCGTCACAAGAACGGGTTCACTTCGAGGCGCGCCACTCCAGCAGCTCGCGGACCGGGCCCATGTCGTAGTCGGGGCCGTTCAGCCCGATCGTGAACTGGGTCGAGCCGGCATCGAGGAACGCATCGGCCTTGTCGAAGTGCTTGGGCTCGATCCCGACCGACCGCTCGATCTTCGACGCATCGGTGCCCTCTTTCTCGCACCAGTCGTCCAACACCTTGTTCTTGTGCGCGATCACCTCGGGCTTTCCGAAGCCGTGCCAGATGTCGGCATGACGGGCCGTGTAGCGCAGCGTCATCGTCTCGCCGCCACCGCCGATCAGGATCGGAATGTCACGGGTGGGTGCAGGGTCGAGTTTGGCGAGTCGCGATTCGATCCGGGGCAGCGAATCGCGCAGATCTTTCAGCCGCCCGACCGCATCACCGAATTCGTAGCCGTACTCGTCGTAGTCCTTCTCGAACCACCCCGAGCCGATCCCGAGGATGAACCTGCCCTCGGAGATGTGGTCGATGGTTCGGGCCATGTCGGCGAGGAGTTCGGGATTCCGGTACGAGTTGCAGGTGACGAGCGCTCCGATCTCGACGCGCTCGGTCACCTCGGCGAACGAGGCCAGCATCGTGTAGCACTCGAAGTGCTTGC
>CBDTYK010000277.1:0-3171 GCA_965364595.1 uncultured bacterium | reverse complement strand
CGTTCGGGCTGTCTGCGCGATCCGATGTCGTGACCGAGTTCAACGGTGGTGATGGGATCGTCGGGATCCACGGAACCAACCAGCCGTGGTCCATCGGCGAAGCGGCGTCGTTGGGGTGTGTCAGGCTGCCGAACGAGGTGATCGAGGTCCTCTGGGACATCATGGCCGTCGGCATGAAGGTGACGATCACAGGCTCGGCCTGAGGGCTCCGCCTGGCGGCGTCGCCGTTTCACGTCTCACGTCTCACGTCTCACGTCACACATCTCACGTGGAACGTGAAGGCATCGATCAGGCCACTGCCTTCGACATTGCACTGGCCCAGTCGATGGCTTCGAGGTAGGCGCCCGAGACCTCGGCGGCGGGGATTCCGACCGTGGGCAGACTGTCCCACTCCGCCCGCTCGTAGGCGATCGCCGCCTCGAGGACGCGGCCCTTCAGACCGGTCCGGTGGACCAGCGCATCGACGACGTCGGTCGAGAGCGGAAGTGCATCGACCACCTCTTCGATGGGTCGGTCGGCCAGCGCATCCAGGACGCTGAAGATGCCGACCGTGAAGAAGGAGTCCGGATCGTGCCGGCCCAGTCGCTCGGCGATCAGCTCGCACATGCGGGCTCGGCTCAACCCGAGCGTGAGCAATTCGCGGGGCTTGTGGTCATGGGAGGCGAGCACCAACACGCTCGCCAGCTCGGTCACCTTGCGCGTCCCCAGCAGGATCACGGCTTCCCTGATCGATTCCACTTGGCGGTGGAGGCCGATCGAAGCCGAATTCAGCAGACGCAGCATCTGGAACGAGAGGCTCGGATGGTGCTCGACCTTTCGCGCAACGTCGTCGATCGTGATGTCGGGTCGGTGCAACTCTGCGAGGAGACCGACCAGGCGGCCCCTCCCTTCATCGAGCCTCCGACCCGAGACGAGTTCCGGCCTGGCGAAGAAGTAACCCTGGAAGAGCTCGAACCCGAGACGGGCGCACTGATCGAACTCTTTGGCCGTTTCCACCTTCTCGGCCAGCATCGTGATGCCCATCGACCGGAGCACGGACGCCGTTCGACCGAGTTCCTCGGGTGTGAGGATCTGGATGTCGACCTTGACGATGTCGGCGAACGGCAGCAGCCCGTTGCGCCCGTCGCGGAGCGTGAAATCGTCCAGTGCAACTCGGTAGCCGAGCGTCCGGAGCTCGCGGATGGCGTCGATCAGCATCCCGTCGATTTCGGCGTCCTCGAGGATCTCGGCTGCCACCCGAGACGGTGGAAACGAGAGGAGTGCGCGCTCGAGGATGGTCTCTCGAGGAAGGTTGACGAAGCCCGGTCTCCCCGCCAGCAGATCCGGAAGATCGAGGTCGTTGAAGGCGCTCGCCAGGACCCGAGCCGTGGCGGACTCGCCGTCGACGACACCGGCGGACGTACTGTCTGGGCCGCCTCGGTAGAGGACCTCGTACGCGCACACGTTTCGCCGCCGATCGAGGATCGGCTGTCTGGCGAAATAGGTATCGACGAGCATCCGGCTCCAACGAGGTCGCTGTATTGATCGTCGGCAGCCGAGCGACCGACTTAACCGACCGACGGCACCGCCGGGTTCATTGGAACTGACGGCCCAAGACGTCGATCTCCTCTGTCGAACTGGTCGGCACCTGGAACGAACCGATGTCTCGGATCTCGTCCAGATGGCCTGCGAGCTCCTCGACGCTCGGAACGCGCTTCGGCCCTGCGAACCAGCCCTCGTTCATTCCGACGAAGAACCGCGCATAGCGTCCACCGCCTGCCGAGAAGATCTCGTGGGTGAACTGGTTCTGCTCCGAACAGAGATACACCACCATCGGCATCACCTGGGCCGGGTCGAGGTAGTCGGCGAAGGCACCGAGCAACTCCTCGGTCATGCGTGTCATCGCCATCGGAGCGATCACGTTGGAACGGATGTCGTACTTGGCGCCCTCGATGGCCAGGACGTTGGACAGCCCGACCAGCCCGGCCTTCGCAGCTCCGTAGTTCGCCTGGCCGAAGTTGCCCAGGATCCCCGAGTTCGACGAGGTGTGGACGAACCGCCCGTACCCCTTGTCCTTCATCAGCGCGAATGCCGGCCGCGACACGTTGAATGCGCCACGGAGGTGGACGTCGAGCACGGCGTCGACCTCTTCGGCGGTCATCTTCGCGAAGCTCCGGTCTCTCAGAATCCCGGCGTTGTTGACGACGATGTCGACCGTCCCGAACGCGTCGACCGCGGTCTGCACGATCGCCGCTCCACTCTCGGGCTCGGCGACCGAGTCATAACTGGCAATCGCCTCACCCCCGGCCGCGACGATCTGGTCGACGACGGCGTCGGCGGCGCGCTGGGAAGCACCTTCGCCACCGACGGCGCCACCGAGATCGTTCACGACGACCCGCGCTCCTCTTCGGGCGAGCTCGAGGGCATATGCCCGGCCGAGTCCCCCGCCCGCCCCAGTCACGATCGCAACCCGTTCGTCGAATGTGATTGTCTCGGTCATGTCTCCCTCGTTGTGTCCCGGCACGTCGGCTCGACGCGCACAGCGGTGTCCGAGCTCAGAGCCCCAGGCTCTTCCCGATGATCTCCTTCATGATCTCCGTCGTGCCGCCATAGATGGTCTGAACCCTTGCATCTCGGTACGCCCGGGCGATCGGATACTCCTCCATGTAGCCCCACCCGCCGAAGAACTGGAGGCAGGAGTCGATGACCCGCTTCTCCAGCTCACTGCACCACCACTTCGACTTCGCAGCGTCCTCGGCGCTGAGTGCCCCCTCGTTGAGTCGCTCCACTTGCGCATCGATGAATGCCTGAGCGAGATCGAGTTCGGTGACGATCTCAGCGAGCCTGTGTTTGATCACCTGATTGGATCCGATCGGCGCACCGAAGGCCTTCCGCTCCTTCACGTAGTCGAGCGTCCAGCCGAAGGCAGCGCGGGCATGGGCCAGCGAGCCGACGGCCAACGAGAGCCGTTCCTGGGGGAGGTTGCTCACCAGGTGATAGAAGCCCCGGCCCTCCTCGCCGAGCAGGTTCGACACGGGGACGTGGACGTCGGCGAAGAACAACTCCGCCGTGTCCTGGCTGTGCAGTCCGATCTTCTCCAGGTTCCGACCGCGCGTGAACCCCTCCATGCCGTCCTCGATGACGAGGAGACTGACACCGGCATGACGCCGGCTCGGATCGGTCTTGACGGCG
>CBDTYK010000276.1:0-3177 GCA_965364595.1 uncultured bacterium | reverse complement strand
AATCGTCTGGGTCATCTGGGGTCTCGTCGGGCTGGTGACCGCTGCCGTCGTTCCATCGGGTTCACGAACAGGTGCGATCCTCGAAGGCGCGGCGTCGTTGATCTCGGGAGCTGTTCTTCTGATCTGGCCAGACATCACCATTCGAGGGTTCACGCTCGTCATCGGCATTGCGCTCGTGGTGATCGGAGCGGCGGAGTTGTTCGGGGCCTACGAAACCCGCAATGTCAGACTCGAGATCGACGCCACGTGACTCGGACCCGTCGATTGTTTGTCGCATGCGGACCAGTCGGCAGCGGATCACCTGCTCAGGCGTCACCTATCGCATTCTCCAGCCGTGAACTCCACCACGCCCACGCCAGACCGCCGAGCGGAATGACGACGATCCAACCGAAGAGGCGGTAGACGATCGCTGCAGCGGCGATCTCCTCTCCCAGCGCGGACGAGCTGGCAGCGGTCAGCAGCGCGATGTAGGCCGCTTCTGCGACGCCGAGCCCGGATGGTGTGATCGGGATCGACGTCAGGACCTGAACCAACGCGAAGGCCGCGAAGATCGACACCCAATCGATCTGTTCCGCTTCGATCCCGACCGCCCTGATCGATACAAGCAGAATCCCGAACAGGCCAACTTGACCAAGTGCTGCGGCTCCGGCGGCCAGGTGGGTTCGAGTCTTCACCACGTCACCGGTGTGTTGTCTGAAGTGCACTGCCCGGTCAGCCAAGTCGTCGGCCAGGCTCGCCGGCGTGTCGATCCGAAACCATGCGCCGACCCGCTGAGCCGCCAGGCCGACAGAGCCCCCGAGACGGCGGGCGGTCTTCTCGGAGCGCAGCACGAGAATCATCAACGTAATCGCCGCAACGAGCACTCCCAGAGCGATCATTGCAACGGTCTCGATCCGTGCGTTCGAGCGGCCAAAAGCCAGCAAGAGCGCTGCGGCCGCCACCGGCAGGGAGACCCTGGAGAAGAGCGGATACAGGAAGACGAGCAGTACGGAGGCACTCGTCTGCGGGGCCGAGTAGCCCCAACTCCGATACATCGCGTACCGGCTCGCAATATCGGAAGGGCCCGGCACGATGCTGACGGCTGCAGCAGGCGCCAGGAAGCCCTGGAGAGCCTTGGGCCAGCCGAGCTTCGGAGTCACCGCTCTGAGCGACAGCGACTCGAACCCGATCCGGACGATGGCAATGCCAGTGAGGACACCCCACTCGGCGATCGTCAGGTCCCCCATGACGGCCAGAACGTCGTTCCAAGACACCAGACGAGTGAGCGACCACCACAGAAGAACGCCGACCAGGACCAACCCGAGCATCCGGATGACGGTGTCGCGACGTGAAGGTTTGCTCACGACAGTCGAGCGGGCGTCTCCCCGTGTGTTCATGCCCAGCTGTTCCGGACTGCGAACGACACGGAGTTGAACGGGGCAGGGACGAAGATCGCCGAGGTCGGGTGCCTTCCACCTGACCGCAGCCGGCAGGACACCACACCGGCTAGCCCCGAAGTCGTCTCGATTCTCGCGATCCCCGGGCGGATGCGCCGGGGACCGACCAGTCCGGAAAGGTTCATCTGAACACGCCCCTCGCCATCGCTTCCGTCGGTGGAACATGAACGCCGTCGCTGCGCCGAACCGAGCACGCTACAACCGCCGACGTCGAATCGGCATCCTCATCCGACCACTCGAGACGAGCGGACGGGCCGGCTCAGATGCGGCTCGGTCCGATTCCTGCGACGACGTGACACCGCCTGGGCGGGTCGCGGCGCGCCTTCTCGATGTCCCCTTCGACTCCCCGAGCTCAACCCTCTTCGGTCGCGGACATCTCGTCGGCGGACGGGCGGCCCGCGACCTGATGGAGCCAGACGGTTCGCTGAGGGAACGGAATCTCGATCCCCTCTGCATCGAACGCCTCCTTGATCCGCCTCCGGATCAGACGGGCCGTCGCCCATTGCTCGGAGGGCTCGACTCTCATCGCCAGACGGATTGCTATTGCGCTCTCACCGAACGCTTCGATGCCCCACAGCTCAGGCTCTTCGAGAATGGTCGCGTCTTCGGGAGCTTCCTGCCACACCTCGTCTGCGACCCGTTTGATGAGCTCCATGGCCTCGGTGATGTTCGTGTCGTAGGCCACTTCGATGTCGAGCACGGTGCGGGCCCACTCTTGGGATTTGTTCGCCACTCTCCGGATCTCGCCGTTCGGGACGTGCCAGAGCGTCCCGTCCACGTCGCGGATGCGTGTGGTGCGGAGGTTGACGACCTCGACGACACCTGACGCTTCACCGACATCGATGACGTCACCGACGCCGTACTGGTCTTCGATGAACATGAACATCCCGCTGAGGAAGTCCTTCACGAGACTCTGAGCCCCGAATCCGAGTGCCACGCCCACGATGCCTGCGCCTGCGATGAGCGGCCCGAGACTCACGCCGAACTCCCCCAGCGCGATCGTGATACCGATCAGATAGACGAAGCCCGACGCCAGGCTGCCGACGACGTTCCCCACGGTCCTGGTACGCAGGGTGCTGCGCTCGGAGGACTCGCGGAGCGCCAGCGCCCGGGTGATCGCCCGCTGCTGCAGGTTGGGACGACGTTCGGTCCTCGCCTGATGTTCGGCCTTGGCGACCGCCTGTTCGGCATCCCGGCGTTGTCTCGCGATCACGCGATCCACGGTGCGTGAGACGAACCTACGCAGGAGGAGGTTGGCGAACCAGGTGAAGATGAGGATCACCACGGCGTTCAACGGGCGGGCGATCCAATCCGACGCCTGCGCAAGACCGTCGCTGCCGGTGACTTGGAACACCAACCAGCACACGAGACCCGGGTCCGCCCCGCACGCATCCGACAGCGACGCCTGGGCAAACAGCAACACGGACAGGGTGTCCATCGATCCTCCGCAAATCTGATCGCCCGGCAACCTACTCGGCACGACGGAGTGCCACGACTCGGCATGCCCGGCGAAGGTCTGGCCGGTCGGACGACCGGCGGAAGCCGAAACTCAGCTCGTTCGTTGCATCCGACGGCGCTCACGAACGACATCGACGGGCAAGGCGTACCCCCTGGTTCCGAAGCAGAACTCATGTCGAGCACTTGCCGCACGGTTGCGTCGCCGAACTCCGATGGGGCCAGCTCGGGCACGTAGTCGGCGACCGGTCGCTCGGCGTCCAACTCGCCCTCGGCGACGAGGGTC
>CBDTYK010000275.1:0-3180 GCA_965364595.1 uncultured bacterium | reverse complement strand
GAGGGCGTGGCCGACCATGCGGGCACCCCACATGCCGTACGGGTGACCGATCGAGATCGCGCCGCCGTTGACGTTGTAGATCTCGTTGTCGATCCCCAGTTCGTCCCGGCAGTAGATCGTCTGGACCGCGAACGCCTCATTGAGTTCCCACAGGTCGATGTCGTCGATCGTCAGGTTGTTGCGTTCCAACAGCTTCGGCACTGCGTAGATCGGGCCGATCCCCATCTCGTCCGGCTCGACGCCGGCCACCGCCATCCCCCGGTAGTAGCCGAGTGGCTCGAGGCCGCGGCCTTCGGCATCTGAAGCCTCCATCAGCACCAGGGCGGCGGCTCCGTCCGAGAGCTGGCTGGCGTTCCCTGCCGTGACGTTCATGCCTTCTCCCCGGACCGGCTTCAGGCCTGCCAGACCTTCCAACGTGGTGCCAGGCCGGTTGCCCTCGTCGAGCGACAGCGTCGCCTCGACCTTGGAGATCTCCCCCGTGTCCCGATCCTGGACCGCTTTCGTCCGGGTCACCTCGATGATCTCGTCGTCGAACACACCGTTCTGTTGAGCCTTTGCGACTCGAGTCTGCGACTGGAGGGCGTATTCGTCGCACGCCTCCCTCGAGATGCCGTAGCGCTCGGCAACGACCTCGGCGGTGTCGATCATGGGCATGTACGCGGCGGGGTACCCCTCGATGACATGCGGGTCGATCGCCCGGAAACGGTTCATGTGCTCGTTCTGCACGAGGCTGATCGATTCCAGGCCGCCTGCCACGACGATCGGCGCGTTGTCCATCACGATCTGCTTCGCAGCGGTCGCAACCGCCATCAGGCCCGAGGAGCACTGACGATCGATCGACATTCCTGCCACGGTGGTCGGGAGGCCGGCGGCGAGGGAGGCCAGGCGAGCGATGTTCGGCCACTGGGTGCCCTGCTGCATCGCGCAACCCATGATCACATCGTCGACCTCCGCCGGGTCGACACCCGCCCGTTCGACGGCGGCAGCGATGGCGAGTCCGCCCATGGTCGGCGCCTCCGTGTCGTTGAACAACCCCCGGTAGGCCTTTCCGATCGGCGTGCGGGCGGTCGAGACGATCACTGCTTCTCTCATGGAGTCTCCTGTCGGTCGTTCCTTGAGTATGGCGCCGTTCCCCGGACGTGGGAACCCTCCAGCCCGGCAACGATCCGAGGATTCGGTCAGAGCTCTGCAGGCCGGATGGGGAAGACCTCGCCCGGGCACAACGGCTCTTCCCGGTGGCCGTCATGGCGAGACAAGATGGTGCGAGGCGGTCCAGTCGGTCGGTGATTGGGCCCGGGCTTGACGTATGGAGGCTGGCGATGACATTCGTTCTCCCACTCGACGACCCCCAGGCCACCCTGGAGCGTGCGGGCGGCAAAGGCTCATCTCTGGCGAAGCTGGCGTCGGCCGGACTTCCGGTCCCGGGCGGATTCCACCTGACGACAAACGCCTACCGGGAGTTCGTCGAGGTGAACGAGCTCGACGGAGTCATCGAGGGCGCCCTCGAGACGGTCGATCCTGATCGACCTGCGACGCTGGAAGACGCGTCGACCACGATTCGGAAGGCATTCGTCGAGGGCAGCGTTCCCGATGCCATCGTCGCGGCCATCAGCGAGGCCTATCGGATCCTGCCCGGCTCCGATCCGTCGGTGGCCGTGCGATCCTCGGCGACGGCCGAGGACTTGCCCGAGGCTTCTTTCGCCGGCCAACTCGAGACATATCTCGATGTCTCCGGGGAGGAGCAGGTACTCGACGCTGTGAAGAAGTGCTGGGGAAGCCTGTGGACCGCCCGTGCCATCGGCTACCGGGACCGTCAGGGAATCGACCATGCCGGGGCAGCAGTCGGCGTCGTGGTCCAGCAACTCGTCGACGCCGACATCGCCGGGATCCTCTTCACCGAGAACCCACTCGGCGGGCCCGCCGGCCAGGCGCTCGTGAGTGCATCCTGGGGGCTCGGCGATGCGGTGGTCGGGGGTCGGGTGACCCCTGACGAGTACATCGTCGACAAGCAGACCGGAACGGTGGTCGACCGAAGAATCTCCACGAAGGAGGTGATGACGGTCGCCGTCGGCGGCACGACCGAGGATTTGCCAGTTCCCGATGATCGGAGGAACGAGCCGGTGCTGACCGATGCCCGGCTGGCCGAGCTCACACTCCTGGGCAATCGAATCGAGTCCATATTCGCCACGCCGATGGACGTGGAGTGGGCGCTCATCGACAGCTCATTCTCGATCCTGCAGGCTCGGCCGATCACCGTCCTCGCCCCGTCCGTCGAAGCAGGCGAGTGGGAGTCCCCACCCGGAACCCGCTACATGCGCGCAAGCGTGATCGACTTCATGCCAAACCCCATCTCGCCGCTGTTCGAAACGATGGGGTTGCCGATCTACGGGGCGAGCCTCCGGGGGTTCCTGGCCGAGTTGACCGGGCGAGGCGCCGATTACATCCCCGACGACTTCGTGCGGACGATCAGACGGTACGCCTACATGCGGGTCGACTTCACGTTCCGGCAGTGGCTCGGCCTGCTCTTCCTCATGACACCGAGGCTCTTCGGGGCGATCCGGCGCGGCCCGACCCACTATCGCAACGTTGCCCTCCCCAGCTACCAGAGGGAGACAGAACGCCTCTCCCGGGAACCGGTGTCGACGATGTCGGCAGTGGACCTGTGGACAAACGCCAAGGAGCTCACCACCGTCGCAGCACGCCACCTGTCTGTGCTCCAGGTCGACACGCTCGGGACGGCAGCCGGGAGCGAGGGCCTGTTCACCCTGCTCTACGAGCGCTTCCTCCAGGGCCCGGGCGACCCGCGAGCCCCCGAGTACGTGATGGGCTACGACACCACCCCGATCCGTTCGGAGAAGTCGACGTTCGATCTGGCCACCTGGGCGAGGACCCGGCCGGATCTCTCGAGGTATCTGGTCGAGACGCCCACTCCCGCCATCCGTTCGGCCATGGACGAGCAGAGAGAACCTGAAGGCGTACCCGCCGACGACTGGACCGAGTGGCTCACACGAGTAGCTCGTCACCAGGAGGAATTCGGCCACATCCTGTACGACTTCGATTTCGCCTGGCCCGTCCCCGCAGAGGACGTCGGGCCCGTGATCGACTCGACGAGGATGTTCCTGCGGGGCGAGGGCCGGGACCCGTACGCACGACAGGAGAACCTCGAATCTGCGCGGATCA
>CBDTYK010000274.1:0-3222 GCA_965364595.1 uncultured bacterium | reverse complement strand
CCAGCGAAGAAGCGATCCGTCGATTTGTCGAAGCGGCGTACAGCCCGGACATCGTCTTCCACGATGTTTCGTTCGGTGACTTCCGAGAGGGGCACGACAACGTCGTCAGAATGTACCGGGATTTCCTCGGCCTCTTCGGGGACGCCGTCTTCGGCAACCGACCGACGCTGATCGGGAACCCGACCGCGTTGCAGGTCATCCCGTCTTGGGATGTGAAGCTCGGAACCAACGGACCCTCATTCACCGAAGACGCCCCCCTCGTCGAGGTCGATCTGATCGAGATCGATGACGGTCTCATCGGGTCTGCCCTGCTCTTCTATGACCTGGCTTCGATGCAAGCCGTCTACGGGGATCTACAGGAGTTCGATGGTGCGCTTCAGGAGGGTTATGCCGACGCCTGGACGTCGGGATCGACCGAGGCCATCGCTGCGCTGTATACCAACGATGCCGTCCGACACGACGGGCTGGCAGGCCTCGATGCCACCGGTATCGAAGGCATCACTGCCGAGGCCGATCGCTGGGTCACGGCGCTTCAAGGTGCGAACTGGACGGTGCAATTCCCATTTGGGGACCGCTTCGGCGACCAGCCGGGCGCCGTTTTCGAGGTCGCCCACGACGGATGCACCGTGGTCGTAGGCATCATCTTCGATCTGGATGACGAGGGGCTCATCACCAACGAGCGCCTCCACTACGACCCCGCCACGCTGCGCGCTTGCGGTTGGGCGAACTGACCCCACCATCCGGGCTCGGTCCGCTCCGAGCGTTCGCCATCACCCCGATCACTCCCCCGCCCCCGGAGACCGGTCTGGTGCTGACGGTGGCCGACGAGACACGATCCGGGTGGCGTTGGAACGGGATCCTCGAACCGGTCCGGCTGATCGGCGTCGACGCGCCCGCACAGAACGAATGCGGCAGCGACCAGGCCACCGCAATCATGCACCTGAAACCTCGCTCAGCTACCCCTGAGACTGTTCAGCGGGAATAGAAGAGGGCTGCTTCAGCACCCGCGCTCGTGCGGGGCTTCGCCCCTCCGCCCGCTGGACGGTCACTTCGCAAAGAAGCCGATCAGCAGCCGGTTGACACGGTCCGGCTCGTCACGATGCGGCCAATGGGACGCCTGCTCCAGCCGGACCAGCCGTACATCGTCACACATGTCGACGCTGCGGTCCGCCATCCGCCCGTCGAGCGCCACATCCCGATCTCCCCAGACGATCAACGTCGGGACCGACACTCGCCCCGAGGGGATGAGTCCCTTTCTGGCGGCCCGATACCAGTCGAGCATCCCGCCGATCCGACCAGGCGTCGACCACATCATTCGATAGCGGTCGAGATCTGCGGCGCTGAACGCTCCCCGGATGGACGACGCCGTCAACACTCGCGAGAGCAGTGCTGCGTCACTCGCCCCCAACACCAGCTCGGGAAGACGAGGGATCTGGAAGAAGGCCATGTACCAGCTCCTGGCTAGCTGGCTCGGATGAGTGCGGACGAAACGTGCGAACACGGCCGGGTGTGGCACGTTCACGATCACCAACCGGTCGAGCCACCGCCGGTTCTCGATGGCGGCAGTCCAGCCGACCACGCCACCCCAGTCGTGACCAACGAGGTGGGCGCGCTCGACTCCCAATGCGTCGAGAGCCGCCTCGGCGTCATCCACCAGTGACGAGATGGCGTACGACCGAATCGATGCCCCGGACCCGGCCTCCCCACAGCCCCGCTGGTCGAGGGCGATCACCCGGAACCCGGCCTCGGCGAGCGGGATGATCTGGCGGTCCCAGCCGTGCCGGTCATCGGGAAAGCCGTGCAACAGCAGCACAGGCTGGCCATCGAGCGGACCAGCCAACGATGCGGTGGTCTCGATGTCACCGAGCGAGATGCGCTTGGATTCCACGATCACGACCTCATCCAACCAGATCCGATCAGCGGCGGTCCGATCCCAGCGGTCGGTCGGATGCAACAGACGCCACCGCCGGCTGTATCAGGCGGGGAGATCGACTGCGACCGAGCAGTGACCCGACCTCCCCGACTCGAGCCAAGCTTCCATGTCAAGAGTGGACCAGACGCTGCACCCAGTGCGATTCGAATCTACGAAACCCCATGAGGCCTGGGTTCTTACAGCTCCGGGGTGAGACTTGAACTCACAACCTGCGGATCAACAGTCTGCTACCCGAAGGCTGCTGACCTGGGAAGACCCAATGAACATGGTCGCTCAGCGACCCCAGGTGTCCCTTGTGCCAGCGCCTGGCACCGGGGATGCTGCAACCGGGCTGCAACCGCAGCTGAGATCCGGAACAATGCTCCGGCACCAGTGACACTGCATGACGGCCACCACCGCTCACCGCCTTGGGCAGTTGGCACCTGATGAGCGTTCAACCCGTCGGCAAGCCAGCTCCCCCAAACCCCGGCGCGGTCACGCCCCAGGAGCGCGGTATTCCGGGGTCTTGGCTGCCGCCGCGTCAACATCTTCGACTGTGAGCAGCGGGGTCAGATTGACCTGAACACTGCCAGAGGAGTTGATCAACAGAGAGACCGCTGCGGCACTGGCGGCATCGGGCACCTCACAGAATCCATACACATCGGTATCACCGAATGCGTAGTACATCGACTCCAGACTGCCCCCGACCGACTCGACAGCAGCCCGGGCCGCTTCGCGCCGCGATGTGCCGCCTTCGCTCATCAACCCTTTGACACCGTCTCCGACGTAGTTCGCGCGAATCAGGTAGTGCGGCATGTCTGCCTCCTTCTCTTTCGATGCCGGGATGACACCGATGTTCCACAGTATCGATCTCGCTTCTCAGATGCCGTGGGTTCGCCGAAGTTTCGGACCTTGGCTCCGTCGTCGTGCGACTGGCTCCACCACTGTCAGAAAGGAGACAAGTGGCAAGCCTCAGATGGGACACCCATCGGCTGGATAGTTGCTGCGTCACGCATGTCACGCATGCCGCCCCAGCGTTCCGCCCTCCCGAACTCGAACCTGACCACCTTGAACAACAATGCCCCGACACCCGTGACACTGCGTGACTGCCCCGAATCCCACCGACCATGCGAGGCTGCTGTTCGGTACGGTCTTGTGCATGGCTGAGCGTCCCACAGGTGCCGTCACCTTTCTCTTCACCGATGTGGAGGGGTCGACGCAGGCGTGGGAACAGACGCCAACAGAGATGGACCAGGCGCTGGAGGTCCACGATCAAATCCTCAGGGGGGCGATCGAAGCCAACGGCGGGT
>CBDTYK010000273.1:0-3232 GCA_965364595.1 uncultured bacterium | reverse complement strand
CGCCAAGCGGATGTGACCAGGCTCCGCCCGGGATCACAGTCGACAGTGAACAGTTCTGCGTTTGGAAACCAGGTGGAGTCCACAGTGCCTGATCTCCGGACACATGGCTGTGACCCGGCCGAGGCGTGTTCCCGCCAGCCGGCGCAGCGCGCTGTCAGCTGTCAGCTGTCATCCCCGCCCGCAGGGCGGCTTCGAACTGTTCCTTCTCTTCGAGCTTGTGATAGCTGAGCTCGATGGCCATCCAGATGCTCTTCGACCACGGATAGAACACGATCGGGACGACGAGCATCACGCCGATGGTGGCGGCCGAGAGCAGGTTCCACGGCGGATCTGGCCACGTGAGCGCGATGCCGCCGACCAGCGTCACGAGGAACACGATGAGCGCCACTGCCATGTTGATGATCAGTGCTCCCACCCAATACCCCGGTTCGCGCTCGAACTTGAAGCCGCAGGTGGTGCAATGCTCATGCAGTGCCGCCCAATTCGAGAAGATCCCGCCCGCTCCGCAGCGAGGGCAGCGCCGCGCGATGGCTCTTCTGAGCATTGTGAAGAGGGAGGCAGAGGGATCGTTCACGGGATCGAGTGTAGAAACGGCCCGCGGCGTTCCGGAACTCCCTGCAGCGCAGAAACGGAGGTACGGTGTCCGGCATGAGCGACGACCGTATCCGTCGGCTTCGGATCGACTACGAGAGCTTGCCGTTGTCGATGTCCGACACCGCCGACGACCCGATCGAACAGTTCGATCGCTGGTTCAGCGAGGCGATTGCCGCTGAGGTCGAAGAGCCGAACGCCATGGTGATTTCGACGGTCTCGGCGAACGGGGCGCCCAGTTCTCGAACTGTGTTGATGAAGTCGTTCGACGCCGACGGATTCGTGTTCTACACCAACACCGGGTCACGCAAGGGGAGGGAGATCGACGACAACCCGCAGGTCTCTCTCCTCTTCGTCTGGTTGCCGCTTCACCGGCAGGTGCACATCGATGGAACCGCCAGCCGCGTGAGTGAGTCCGAGTCCGACACCTACTTCGCCAGCCGTCCGATCGACGCCCAGATCGGTGCCCTGGCCTCACCTCAGAGCAGCGTCATCCCTTCGAGGCGATGGTTGGAGGATCGAGTCGAAAAGTTGCGTGCTTCGACCGACCTCCCGATTACCCGTCCCCCAACCTGGGGTGGATACCGCGTCCGACCATTGAGTTTCGAGTTCTGGCAGGGCCGCCCGAACCGCCTTCACGATCGGATCTGTTTCGAGCCAGACGGGGCCGATTGGTCGAAGGTGCGTCTCGCCCCCTGACCCGTACACTCCGCCCGGTGCGTTTCACCGTCCTGGGCTCCAGCGGAACCTATCCGACCCCGATCAACCCCGCATCCTCGTACCTCATCCAGACCGACGAGACGGCGATCTGGTGCGACGCCGGGTCCGGCGGTTTCCAGGCTTTGGCGTCGGTGATCGACCCGATCGACCTCGACGCCATCGTCATCTCGCATCGCCATCCGGATCATTGCGTTGATCTGTTCGCCGCGTTTCACGCGCTCACCTATCGACCGGACCCGGTCCGCAACGTTCCGTTGTTCGCGAACTCTTCGGTGATCGATCACATCCTGGCCTTTCTCGACGCCGACGACGACCACGTCATCCACTCCACATTCGACATCACGTGCGTCGAGGCAGAGCGACGATGGTCGGTCGGCGACGTGGCCATCAGGGCGGTTGCCATGGACCATTCCGTGCCGACACTGGGCTTCGAGTTCGAATCCGCCGGACGACGTGCGTTCTACACCGCAGATACCGGCGCTGATGGCACCTGGGTCGACGAGGTCGGTCCGGTCGACCTGCTGGTGAGCGAAGCGAGCTTCCAGGGCGATGACGGGGACGGCGCATATCGCCAGCACCTGACCGCCGGGCAGGCGGGTCGGATCGCTTCCGTGATCGGAGCGACCAGACTGGTCCTGACACACATTCCCCCGCATCTGGATCCGCTCAGGTCGGTCCGGGAGGCGGAGAAGACCCATGGGAGAACCGTCATGGCGGCGGTCCCCGGAGCGACCTACGAGGTGTGAATCAATGACGCGAACACGTGAACCCGACGAGCTGCGACCGGTGAGGCTTCACCTGGGTTTCACCGAGTCGACGCCCGGCTCGGTCCTGATCGAGATGGGCAAGACCAGGGTGCTGTGCACTGCGGTCGTCGAGGCCGAGGTTCCCCGGTGGATGAAGGGATCGGGCAAGGGTTGGGTGACGGCCGAGTACGGCATGCTGCCCGGCTCCAGTGACACCAGGATTCGTCGCGATTCGTACACGAAAGGCAGACAACAGGAGATATCACGGCTCATCGGACGGGCGCTCCGGGCCGTCGTCGACATGAAGGCGATGGGTGAGGCGATGGTTCGGGTGGACTGCGATGTGATCGAAGCCGATGGTGGTACCCGAACTGCCGCCGTCACCGGCGCGTGGATCGCACTCCACCAGGCATTCGAATGGGCCGTCGGTCACGGAACGATCGCCAGAAACCCGATCATCGATCAGGTCGCTGCCGTCTCGGTCGGCCTCGTCGACGGGAGGACACTGCTCGACCTCGAGTACGTGGACGACGTCGCAGCCGAGGTGGACATGAACGTGGTCATGTCCGGCCGCGGACTGCTCGTCGAGGTCCAGGGAACCGCCGAGGGCGCACCCTTCACCAGAGAGGAACTCGACGGGATGCTCGACCTGGCGGCCGGCGGCATCGCCGAACTCGTAGAGGCTCAGAAGGCGGCAACCGAACAGTGATCGAACGCTTGGTGGTTGCATCGAAGAACCCCGACAAGATCGCCGAGGTCGAAGACGTCCTTGCAGGTCTGGGTCTCGTTCACGAGATCGTTCGCGGACTCGAATGGCCTGACGTCGAGGAGACCGAGCCAACGCTCGTTGGCAACGCCCTGCTGAAGGCACGCGCCGTTCAGCGTGCGACCGGTCTCACCGCCGTCGCAGACGACACCGGTCTCGAGGTCGATGCGCTCGGGGGAGAGCCGGGGGTACACACCGCTCGCTATGCGGGACCGGATGCAACGTACTCGGACAACGTCGCCAAGCTGCTCGCCGAGATGGAGGGAGTGAAGCGGCGGGCCGCACGCTTCAAGACGGCGATCGCTCTCGTCGACGCATCCGGCAAGGAGATCACCGTCGAGGGTGTCGTCGAAGGCGAGATCGCGACGGCGAAGCGAGGAAACGGTGGTTTCGGGTACGACCCGATCTT
>CBDTYK010000272.1:0-3235 GCA_965364595.1 uncultured bacterium | reverse complement strand
GGTCTACTTCTACGCCGACGAGGCCAAGACCCAGGAACTGTTCTCGTTCAAGGCTCGCCAGGGACTGGACGTCCGCGCCGAGCACGACGTGTTCGACCAGGCCGGCAACATCATCGGATGGTTCAAGAAGGACTTCGTCAACAGCTTGATGCGGTCGACCTGGCACCTTCGCTACAACGGCGTCGAGGCGGTCGGCGAGGAGCGCAACGCCACCGTTGCCGTGCTGCGCCGGGTCTGGGACTTCATTCCCGTTCTCGGCGAGATCTGGGTTCCGTTCCTGTTCCACTTCGACTTCGTCGACACACAGGGCAACGTCGTCATGAGCAGCGAGCGCAAAGCCCAGATCCGTGACGTCTACACGGTGACCGTGCCGGACGAGCGCCTCGACTTCCGGGTGGCCGCATCGATGGCGGTTGCACTCGACGCACTCCAGTCCCGCTGAACACCCCGGATGGCCGCCGCTACCGGCCGCCTGGGCAATCGCGAGTGGGTTAGGTTGCGTCATGCCCTATGACTCCATCAGCAATCGCCGTCCAGTGCCCGGGTTCTTCGCCGATCCAGGTGACCTCGAGTTGTCGGGATATGAGCGGCATCGCCGCTCGGTTCGGAGCGGGTCGAAGCCACCAGCCGTCAACCATCTCACTGGCCTTCGACCGACAGAGGTTTCGATGGGTCGCGCGACCTTCTCGATGCCTGCGAGCGGATGGCTGACGTCGCCCGCCGGCTTCATCGCCCCGGGCGTACTGGCGTTTCTCGCCGATGCACCGCTCTCGGTTGCGATCGAGTCCGTGCTGCCTCCTGGCAAGGCCTCGACGACTTCGGAACTCTCACTCAACTTCGTCGCTCCGGCGTTCTCGGGGCCTGGACACCTGGTCGCTCGCGCCAGCGTGATCGACGTCGGATCTCGGCTGGGGTTCTCGGAAGCGGTGATCAACGACCAGCACGGCCGCCTGATCGGCCATGCCACCTCTCGATGTGTGATCTTCGACGCTCCTGAGGTCGACAGTCACGGGCAGCGCCCGGTCGACCCGGAGTGGACGGATGCGGGACAGCCTGATCCGTGGACCGAGGAGCCGAGAGGGACGGTCGACCTCGAGATCGACCGGCGATCAGGACTCGATGCACTCAGGATGTTCGTATCCGGCGAACTCGAGCGTCCGCCGGTGGGGAATCTGTTCGGAGCGCAGCCCGTGGAGGTGTCGGAGGGTGAGATCACCTGGACGGCGAACGCCAGTCCCTGGTGGTCGAGCCCGGCGCCATTCGTCTACGGCGGTGCGCTCTCCGTCCTGGCCGAGGTGGCGCACAACACGGCGTTCTGGACGCTGATTCCAGCAGGCTCGATGTATGCCAACCTCGATCTCAAGGTGCAATTCGTCAGACCGGTGTTCGCAGATGGTGGCGAGCTGACCGCCCGTGGCTTCGTGACCCACCGAGGACGGTCGATGATGATCGCCGGCGTCGAGGTCGTGAACGCCGACGGCAAGACGGTGCTCCACGGGACGGGGTCGGCGGCCGTCCTCCCAGAGGGATTGGCTGTTCTCCTCGCCCAGCGTCTCGACTGAGTGGGCGAGCGCCTCGACTTCGGAGCGATCGCGTGGGAGAGCGAGGGCTTCAATTCGGGCGCCACGGCGAACTGAACTCGAACTCGGAACGCAGTCAGGCGGGGCCGCTGGCCCCGCCTGATGGATTCGCATACCTGAGGGATCAGTCCCAGCGGAGGCCCGAGTCCCAGCCGGCACTGCTCCAGTTCGAGCCGCTCCAACTGGTGCCCGACCAGGAGAGGCCGCTCCAACTGGTGCCTGACCATGAGAGGCCATTCCAGGTCTTGCCGGACCAGGACAGACCGCTCCAGCTCAGGCCGGACCAGGACAGGCCGGACCAGGAGAGGCCGGACCAGGAGGTGCCCGACCAGGAGGTGCCCGACCAGGAGGTGCCCGACCAGGACCTGCCATTCCAGTCGCCGCCATCCCAGAGCGTGTCGGTGGGCACGAGAACGTCCTCGCACACTGTCACCGCATCCTTGCCCTTGCCTTCCTTCCAGCACTGCGTCTGCCACTCGTTGAAACCGATCCACGGACTACCCATGATGTCCTGCTCACCGGCGAGGACGACCTCATCCATCTCCAGATGGTCGCTTCCGCGGGAGGCTTCGAGCGACCCGGACCCATCGGATTCGAGATAGTTCTGGGTGGCGCCGGAGACGTTGATCTTCTTGCCCTTGGCGACGAAGGCGAGGTCGACGACACCGGCCCCCTGACATGCGGCGGACACACCTGCGATCGGCGAGGCGTTGTCCATGAGCAGCTTCTTGACCTCGTCCGGGGTCAATCCTTCGTCGCGCTGCAACAGGAGCGCCACCGAACCCGAAACGACGGCGGCGGCTTGGCTCGTACCTGAGCCGAGGAAGTAGTCGGAACCGACGCGAGCCTGCGGGTAGTTGTCGTCGGCGTGGGAGCCCGGCACCCGGAGGCTGGTGATCGACTTGCCCGGCGCAACCAGGTCGACGGTGCGGCCGATTCCACAGTTCGAGAAGTCCGAGACCCGGTCGTAAGAGATCATGGCATTGCTGGAGACGTTGGTGTCGCCGTACTGGGCGGATCCCACGGCGATGACGTACGGGTCGTATGCGGGGTTGCGCAGCGGGGCGGAGTTGCCGTCATTGCCGGCGGCGGCAACCACGACGATGCCAGCATTCCACGCCTTCTCGATCGCCTGAGCGAGCGGATCGATCTCGTACGGCTGGATCGTGTCGGTGCCGTAGGCGAGATTCAGCACCCGGATGTTCATGCCCTGGTCGTACTGGTGCTGGACGACCCAGTCGATGGCGGCGATGACCTGCGACACGTCGACCGCGCCGTCGTGGGAGCCGACCTTGACGCTGACGATCTCGGCGTCCGGAGCGATCCCGAGGAACTTGTCCTTCGACTGGTGGGTGTAGTCGTCCCAGACGTCGGAGGCCTTACCGGCGATGATCCCCGCCAGATGCGTGCCGTGGCCATAGGTGTCGAGGTACTGCAGGTCGGGGTTCTGTGATTCGAACGACAGGTCAGGACCGTTGATGACCTTGCCGGAGTGCAGCATGCCCTCGACCGGGGCGACACCGGTGTCGATCACCGCCACCTGGATCCCGAGGCCCGAGTAGCCGGCGTTCCACGCAGCATCGACGTTCAGGGAACGGGCGATCGAGTACAGCGAACCCGGATACTCGGTGAAATCGACATCCTGAAGAACCGCA
>CBDTYK010000271.1:0-3240 GCA_965364595.1 uncultured bacterium | reverse complement strand
GGTGAGGGCAGCTGCCGACGCCAGCACGACCGCTCCATCGTTGGCGATCACCTCTCGCATTGCAGGAGCGAGGTCGACCGATCGCCAGATGCCGAGCGCGTACGAGGGGGATCCCGGGCCAGCAAAGACGTACTTGGCTCGACGGACCGTTGCCAAGGTCCGCTCTTCTTCCATTGCTGAAGCGCTGGTGCTCCGCAATGAGGCGACCGCGGTCGGCCTGTGGAGCGAAACGTCGAAGAAGTCGACGATCTTGTCGGTGAGAACCTCGACGTTCTCCTGGAACCCGAACGGGGTGTCCAGCAACACCACCTCGGAGGCGTCGACGGCCTCCAGTGTTCTCCGGTGGGTCGAAACCATCGTCGGGGCCAGCTCACCCGAGCCCATGAGCACGAGTCGTCCCGCCATCAGATTCCGCCTGCGAACGTCGCCATGAGGCCCGCCACCAACTCGGGATGCTGAGCGTGGACATCGTGGTGCGCATCCATCCAGGTCAACTGGCCGTCGGGAAGTGCGCTGACGAACGAGTCGACCCGCTCCTCCCTCCCCGGCTCCGACCTTCCGACGGCCAGCACCAGGGCCGGCACGTCGATCTCGCGCGCCGCCTCGTCTGCGCGGTGCTCCCACAGATGCCGGAGGATCCGCATGTGGTTGTCCCGAGACAGACGCGCCCGCACGTAGCCATCGACCACCTCGAAGTTGGCGAGTTGGCCTGCGATCCCGCTCTGGGGCCAGTCGGCGAATCTCGTCTTCGACATCGTCTGCATCTGCTTCATCGTGAACCCCGCGAAATCTGGCGGCGCCAAGGCCGCCCTGGCGTCGTCCCACACCGGGAAGGTGTCCGCCAACTGAATGAACCCGCCGTCGACACAGACGATTCCCGAGACCAGATCTGGATGTCGTCTTGCGAACTCGACGACGACGTTCCCGCCCCACGATTGGCCCGCGACAATGGCCGGCCGGCCGAGGGCTTGTTCGATCACTGCCGCGAGATCGTCGGTCACGGACGCGAAGTCGTATCCGTCCTCCGGCTTCGAGGACTCCCCATGGCCCCGCTGGTCGACTGCGATCGATGCGTGACCGAGGTCGGCGAGATGGTCTCCCACACCGTCCCAGAGACGCGCATTCGATGCCAGGCCATGGACGAGTACGAACGCACGCGTGTCCGGCCGCGCTTCACGAACGAGCACAGACAGATCGACGCCGGAGCCGACAGCGAACGTTCGTCGACTCACCATCCCCATGTGCCCGGTTCTCCCTTGAACGGCCCGACGACCTCGTCGAGAATCCATCCCCCGTAGAAGTCTCCGGCCTGAGGGCGCACCACCTCGCCCCCGACAGTGGCCTCATCGACCCGCCCCGGATAGAACGACACGTATCCCGCGATCGATTCGAACGCCGGTGTCGGGTTCGGGTAGGACCAGGCTGCGTTGGCCGAGACAGCGTCACCGACGCGGATGCTCCAGTACTCTGCGCGGCCCTTCCATTCACACATGGACGTCCCGGGCTCGGCCATCAGCAGGTCGAATCGGACATCGTCGGGTGGGAGGTAGTAGCCGGGGGGATGGCTCGTCTCGAGCACTCGAAACGCACCGTTCGTCGACGCCACCACGACACCGGCGAATCGGACTTCGACGAGGCGATCGTCTCGTTCCAGCGCCGGAGGGCGCGGGTAGTCCCACACCGACTCCTGGCCGGGTCCTGGGGTGTCTGGTTTCGGGCGTCGAATCATGATTTCGGGTCTCGCAACGAGAGAGCGACCATACAGCTCACGTCGAGCAACGAGGAGTCCGACCATGAGGGCCATCCGCACAGTGTCAGCGCTGGGAGTGGCGGCGATGACGATCGCGTTGATCTACGGCTTCACGAGTGGGGATTTCTCGGGCGAAGGCGGCCAGATCCTGGATCTGATCTGGGGTCGAGTCACGTTGATCGACCTCTACGTTGGTGTCGCCATCATCGCCGCCTTCGTGTTCTGGCGTGAACGCTCGCTCCCGGTCTCGATCGCCTGGCTGGCCATGTTCGTCGTTCTCGGGCACTGGGCCACTGCCCTCTATGTGCTGGTCGCGAGCGTGCGGGCGCGTTCAGTCGAGGAGTTGCTGACCCCGGTTCGCTAGAAACATGTCATCCGGGGATACAGGGCGCTCCGAAGAAACCGTGTGCAACTCGCAACCCTCCAGGTTTATCGAGCCCCAACAAGGGGTAGTGCGGCGCTCGTGGAAACGACATACTCGGCGTCCTTCTCGCCCTTCGCCGATCACAGCGACCAGGAACTGGTCGGTGCCATCTCGTCCCGCCGGCCGAACAGTGAGGCCGCGCTGGAGGAGACGTATCGGCGTCACGGCGATGCCGTCTTCGGGCTGGCGCTTCGCGTCCTGCACGACCGAGTGCTCGCCGAAGATGTCACACAGGACGTCTTCCTGTCGTTGTGGCGAAAGCCCGAACGATTCGATCCGAATCGCGGAAAGCTCCGCACATTCCTCTTGACGATGGCGCACAGCCGTGCCGTCGATCGAGTGCGATCCGAGCAGTCCCGGCGGAACCGAGAGGAGCGCGAGCACCTCAAGGTCGTCCGCTCGACGCCTTCGATCGAAGACGAGGTGATCGACATGCACATGGCAGAGCACGTCCGGCGAGCGCTCGATACGCTCTCGGTCGACGAGCGACGGGCGATCGAGCTTGCCTATTTCGGTGGGCAGTCATACCGACAAGTCGCCGTGACTCTCCAGCAACCAGAAGGCACCGTCAAGAGCAGGATTCGATCTGGCATGAAGCAGCTGGGACGGGTCCTCGAGCAACATCGATGACAGACCACGACACCATCCGGGGTCTCCTGGGCGTCTACGCATTGGATGCGATCGACGATCCCGATGAACTCCGAACCGTAGAACTACATCTCACCGGATGTGCCGAGTGTCGCGCCGAGGTGGACTCTCACCGTTCGGTCACCTCTGCGATGGCCGAGGCAGGGTTGGAGGCTCCGACGGGCCTGTGGGACCGCATCGAGGGGGAGCTCGCCGTCGAAACCGGTCGACCCGAGCCGAGCCGGTGGCATCTCTACAACCTGACCTCGATCGCCGCGGTCGTTGCGATCGCCGCAGCCGTCGGGATGGGCGCTCTGTGGACGGCTGCCAGTGGCGACGTCGCCGACCTACGAGACAGGGTGAACGACCTCGAGGTTGCCGTCGCCCAGGCCGAGGCCGCCCTCGACCAGGCAGACCCGTCCGATCTGGCGATCGAGCG
>CBDTYK010000270.1:0-3250 GCA_965364595.1 uncultured bacterium | reverse complement strand
AACGAGGACCGGAGGTAAGGGGCCAACTCCCGCGGAAGCGTGCCATGCGTCCTGGCCTGAGCGTTGGAGTTGGCCCCCTACCCGTGAGGCTCGTTCCTCGCCTCTCGGGTCCCTTCCCTCACTTCGTGGGGGGACATCTACCTTCCCGCCACCGGTAAGTTGATCGGCATGCCGAATCGTCTTGCCGAATCGACCAGTCCGTATCTGCGCCAGCACGCCGACAACCCGGTCGACTGGTGGGAGTGGGGCGAGGAGCCGTTCGCCGAGGCCCGACGAAGAGACGTTCCCGTGCTGCTGTCCGTCGGGTATGCCGCCTGTCATTGGTGTCACGTCATGGCACACGAGTCGTTCGAGGACGACGCCACCGCCGAGATCATGAACCGCGACTTCGTCAACGTGAAGGTCGACCGCGAGGAACGGCCTGACGTCGATGCGGTCTACATGGAGGCCGTGCAGGCGCTCACCGGTCGAGGTGGCTGGCCCATGACCGTCTGGCTGACTCCCGAGCGCGCGCCGTTCTTCGCCGGCACCTACTTCCCCAAGGAGGACCGCCACGGAATCGCGTCGTTCACGCGTGTGCTCGAATCGGTGACGCGTGCGTGGAAGAACGATCGAGAGACGGTCACCAGCCAGGCCGGAAAGCTGACCGAGGCGATCAGCCGGGAGATCCCTCCCGGAGCCGTGCCAGACGAGGAAGCGATTCGACGTGCCTACGACCAGGTGATCAGCTCCGCAGATCCGATCAACGGCGGGTTCGGGACTGCACCCAAGTTCCCCCAGCCGCCGGTTCTCGAGTTCCTGCTGCGCGTGGCCGACCGGCCGTGGGCGGACCGGGCGAAGCCGATCGTGCGGCAGGCACTCATCAAGATGGCCCGGGGTGGGATCTACGACCACGTCATCGGCGGGTTTGCCCGGTACTCGGTGGATGAATCGTGGCTGGTCCCCCACTTCGAGAAGATGCTCTACGACAACGCCCAACTCGCTCGGATCTATCTGAGAGCGGGACAGGTCCTCGGCGACCCGTCGCTGTGGACGATCACCGACGAGGTGATCGCGTACATGAACGGCCATCTGCGACATCCCGGCGGCGGCTACTTCTCGGCTCAGGACGCAGACTCCGAGGGAGAAGAGGGCAAGTTCGCCGTGTTCGATCACACCGAGTTCATGGAGCTGGCCGGAGAGGGCGCAGGAGTCGCTGCCCGGGTGTTCGGCGTGACCGAGGCAGGCAACTTCGAGGGCAAGAACATCCTCCACCGAGCGGCGAGCCACTCCGAGGTGGCGCAATCGCTGGGTATCGATGTCGAGGCTGTGGACGCTGCGGTCGAACGGGCCCTCGTCGCACTCGCAGAGGCCCGCTCGCATCGGGTCCCTCCTTCACTCGACGACAAGGTGGTCACCTCCTGGAACGGGCTCGCCATCAGGGCCCTCGCAGAAGCCGGGGCAGTCCTGGGTAACGACGACCACCTCGAGTCCGCTCGAGCCTGTGCCAGGTTCGTCATGGACCAGTTGGTCGACGACGAGGGCCGGCTCCTGCGCTCCTGGTCGCAGGGCAGAGCGAACACGCCTGGTTTCCTCGAGGACTACGGGGCGATGACGGTCGGCCTGCTCGCCCTCTACCAGGCCACCGGAGAGGTCGAGTGGTACCAAACGGCGAAGCAGTTCGCCTTGGACGCGATCGAGTTGTTCACCGACGAGGCCGGCGGTTCGATGTTCAGCACCGGTGGGGACGCCGAGAAGCTGATCACCCGGAAGAAGGATCAGATGGACAACCCGCTCCCGTCCGGGAACTCATTGATGAGCGAGGCGCTTCTGCTGCTGTCTGCCTACGAGGGCAACGGCGACCTGGCTGCTGCCGCCGAAGCGATCATCGCTGCGGGCGGGGTGCTGGTCGAGCGTTATCCGAGCGCCGTCGGCCACCTGCTGGCGGTGACGGCCTCCCAGCTCAACGGCATGAGGGAAGTGGCGATCGTGGGACCGGACGCCCACGGGCTCGCAGACGCCGTGTGGGCATCGTTTCATCCCGACGTTGCACTAGCTGTATCGGTGACGGACGCTGCCCCGATCCCGCTCCTCGAAGGCCGCTGGTCGGATGGTTCCACCCTGGCCTATCTCTGCAAGGACTTCGTGTGCGAACGGCCGGTCGGCACGGCCGCTCAGCTGGCGGCCGGCCTGCGAGGCTGATTCACTCCACCATCGAAAGCAGGAGATCACGATCCAACGGGACCGTGGGCTCGGGCACCGGAGGAGGTTCGACGCCACCGCTTCGCCCGACCGAGATCGAGAGACCGATCGACAGATCGTTCGAGAGCCAATCGGCCTCCCAGTTCGGGACCCTCACACACCCGTGAGATGCCGGGTACGCGGGAACCGACGACGAACCGTGGATGGCGTACCCGCCGTAGAAGTACCAGGGCTTCCAGAGCGCTCCGAGATAGCTCACCCGCAGCCCTGGTACGTGGCTGCGCAGCCTGAACTCCCCTTCCGGCGTCCGCGCCGTGACGAGACGGCCGCTGCTGTTGACGAAGCGCTCACCGTTGCCTGAGCTGATCGGGATGATCGCCACGTCGTCGGGGCCCCGGTGGTAATACAGAAGCTGCCGGTCCAGATCGATCTCGATTCCGCGCTCGCCTCGGTAGACAACGGGCTCGATGCCGTCGAGATACCGCCAGTCGTCGGGCTGCCAGCTGAACGACCGCTCCAGGCCGAGATGTTTGTGGAACGCCACGACCGCCTGGCTCGTCATCGGACCGTACTCGCCGTCGAGTTGGCCCCGGTAGAAGCCGTGCTCGGCGAGCCGACGTTGCAGATGCTGGACGAGGTTGGACTGCACCCCCGGATCGACCGGATCCGCCGCGACAGGTTGCGCCACCGCCCCCAACAGCAGCGCACCGAGCATGAACGCAACGACGCGTCGGCGCCTCATACCGATGAGACGACGAAGGGCTCGCCGAAGTTCCCGTCAGACGGTGGTCATGGCGAGTGCCAGCGCCCCTGCCACGCCTGCGTCGTCACCGAGCCCGGGAGGCACGACGAACGCCGAACGGTGAGCGGTCATGACCGCGTAGTCGGACATCTGCTCGACGAGCTCGGCGTTCACCCGCTCGTGCAGACCTTCCAGCTTCGATACGCCGCCACCCAGCACGATTCGCTCGGGAGCGAGCACATAGACGATCTGCCGCAAGCCGGCTGCGATGGTGGCGGCTTCGATCTCGACCATCCGCTCGGTGTCCTCGACGAGTTCGGCGGGACG
>CBDTYK010000269.1:0-3251 GCA_965364595.1 uncultured bacterium | reverse complement strand
GACTCAGCCGTGATCCGCCGGCTCATCGAGGTCTGCCTGCGCGCAGCCGACCTCGAGATTCTGATGCGTGAAGATGGCCCCAGCGGGCTCGACGCCGTACGCGCCGAGTCGCCGGATCTCCTCGTGCTCGACATCGGGCTTCCGGGGATGGACGGGTGGCAGGTCCTCGACCACATCCGCAGCGACGATGCCACCCGCTCGCTCCCTGTCGTGGTGCTCACCGCCCACGCCGAAGAGGAGTCCCGGCGCCGTGCCGACGAGGGCGGCGCGGATGCGTTCGTGACAAAGCCGTTCCAGCCGAATGACTTCAGACAGACGGTGTTGGATCTCATCGCCTGACTTGCCCGCCAGGTTTACGAAATGGACCGCTACACGGGGTGGCGGTCCTTTTGTTTGGCGTCGAGACCCCCATCGCTCGGTAGGGTTTCGTGGACAGAGGAGCTCGATCGTTCTCGGCAGCCTGTTCCATCCAGAGCGCTACCACGGCCACCGTCGACGACCTCCGTTCTTCGAGGGGTGGTACTTCAAGCTCGTCGACCCAACGGAACGGCACCGCTTTGCCATCATTCCGGGTGTCTTCCTCCACGATGACCCCGAGGAGGAGCACGCCTTCATTCAGGTCCTCGACGGAAGCTCCGGGAGCGCCACCTATCACCGGTTTCCTCGGCGAGAGTTCGAGGCGGCCGCGGATGCCTTCGACGTCTGGATCGGCCCGAATCACTTTTCGCAGGACGGCCTGGACATTCGGATCGCAGATGATCGGCTGCGTCTGTCCGGTCGTGTCGAGTTCGTCGACCCTCAGCCGTGGCCGGTGACGTGGCGGTCCCTCGGGATCATGGGGCCCTACGGGTGGGCGCCGCGAATGGAGTGCAATCACGGGGTCGTCAGTTTGGACCACGGCCTCGACGGGGAACTGACGGTGGACGGGTCAGAGATCGTCTTCTCGGGTGGAAGGGGATACACCGAAAAGGACTGGGGCAAGTCGTTTCCCGCCGGGTACGTGTGGATCCAGTCCAATCACTTCGAACGAACGGGCGTGAGCTTCGTCGGTTCGATCGCCATCATCCCGTGGGTCTTCTCCTCGTTCCCCGGCTTCATCGTCGGTGTGTGGATCGACGGGCAACTCTTTCGCTTTGCGACATACACCGGAGCCGAGACCGAGCATCTCCGCATCTCCGACGAGTCGATCGAGTGGACCATTGCCGATCGAGAACATGTGCTTCGCATCGATGCGCAGCGTGCCAAGGGGGGCCTGCTCCTTGGACCGACCCGCGCAAAGATGAGCGACAGAGTGGGAGAGACCATGTTGTCGCAGGTCACGCTCGAGCTTCGCACGACTTCGGGAGATCTCGTCTTCGATGGTGTCGGGAGGAATGCCGGCCTCGAAGCCCACGGAGATCTCGATCGTTTGTTGGCTCTGCAGACAGGGCTCGATTGATGGTGTCCACCGTCGTGGGTGTTTCGAGGCTCGTCGTTTCGACCTTCGAGTTCACTTCGCAGGCCGATCCTGGCCTCGGAGCGACGGTGGACACCCCGCCGACCTGGGTCCTCATCGCCGGATGGGTGGTGGGCGTCATCGCCCTCGCCATCCTCTGGGCCGCCTCGCGACGGTGAGTGCGTCCTTGGGTCGGTTGACCGCCCATGCGGCAGCCAACCGACCCGAGGATCACGCTTCGATCAACTCCGCCATGCGGCCGATGAGGTCGACGACGCGATTGGAGTAGCCCCACTCGTTGTCGTACCAGCTCAGCACCTTCACCATGTTGCCCCCGAGCACCTGCGTCGACTGAGCGTCGAAGATGGACGAGTGCGGGTTCCCGATGATGTCGGTGGACACGAGTGCGTCCTCCGAGTACTGGAGGATCCCCTTGAGCTGGCCCTCGGCGGCGGCCTTCACGGCAGCGTTGACCTCGTCGACCGTCACACTTCTGCCCAGCTCGAGCACGAGGTCCACCGTGGACCCGTCCGGAACCGGGACACGCATCGCCATGCCATCGAGTTTGCCGTCGAGGTTCGGCAGCACCTTGCCGACCGCGGCAGCGGCGCCAGTCGTGGTCGGGATGATGTTCTCGGTGGCGGCGCGGGAACGGCGGAGGTCCTTGTGGGGCACGTCCGCAAGACGCTGGTCGTTCGTATAGGCGTGAACCGTCGTCATGATCCCACGCTCGATCCCGAACGCATCGTCGAGCACCTTGGCGAGCGGAGCGAGGCAGTTCGTCGTGCAGGACGCGTTGGACACGATGACATCGCCGGCATCGAGGTCCTGATCGTTGACGCCGAGTACGACCATCTCGTCGACCGCGCCCTTGGGCGGCACGGTGAGGATCACCCGCTTGGCGCCTGCATCGATGTGCTGTTGGATCTTCTCGCGGTCGCGGAAGATGCCTGTGGCCTCGATGACGACGTCGACGCCGAGTTCGTCCCACGGCAGCTTCGAGGGGTCGCGCTCCATGAGCATCTGTACCGAGTGGCGGCCGACGGTCATCACGCCGTCGGAGACCGAAGGTTCGACGTCCAGCACGCCCATCACCGAGTCGTACTCGAGCAGGTAGGCGAGTACGTCGTCGTCGGCGAGGTCGTTGATCGCCACAACCTCGATGTCGGGGTTGTCGCGCTTGAGGATGATCCGGAAGACGCTGCGGCCGATCCGGCCGAATCCGTTGATTGCAACTCTGGTCGTCATGCTGAAGCTCCTTGGAGGCTCTTGGCCATGGTCTCGGCGACCTCGATCACCCTGGCGGTGTATCCCCAGCCGTTGTTGTACCAGGTGATGGTCTTGACGAACGTCTCGCCCATCACCATCGTGGCGAGGCTGTCGAAGACGCCGGACTCGGTGTCCATCCGGACGTCCGACGAGACGATCGGATCGGTGTTGTACTCGATGATCCCGGCGTAGGGGCCTGCCGCGGCGCTCTTGACCGCAGCATTGACTTCCTCGGCGGTCGTCGGCTGTGAGACCCACGCCACCAGGTCGACGGTTGAGCCGTCGGCGACGGGAACGTTGAGTGCCTGGGCCGTGAGTTTGTCGGCGAACTCCGGCATCACACTGATGAGGATCTCCGCCGAGTTCGTGGGCCCGGGGATGATGTTCTCACCGGCCGCCCGGCTCTGTCGGAATCCACTCGACGGGACGTCGGCGAGACGTTGCGAGTTCGTCATGGCATGCACCGTCGTGAACATCGCCTTGTCGATCCCAAACGAGGAGTCGAGGACCCGGAGGATCGGCGCGAGGGCGTTCGAGGTGTTCGAAC
>CBDTYK010000268.1:0-3263 GCA_965364595.1 uncultured bacterium | reverse complement strand
ACAACCACAGCGTCACGGGTTAGTTGAAGATCCTGCTCGACCGTCAGCAGGGCGAGTTCGCCCACAAGCCGGTGGGGCTGGTCGGCGTCTCGGCGGGAAGTCACGGCGGCATCCGCGCTGTCGAGGGTCTCCTCCCCGTCCTCTACACGCTGCGTGCTGTCTCGGTGCTCCCTCAGGTGCTCGTCGGTGGCGTACGGGACCTCGACGATCCCTTCGAGCCGGAACGTCACACCAAGCAACTCGAAGCCATGCTCGGCGAACTGGAGTTCTACGCACAAGCGTTGAGAGCTGCCCGACGCGAGCGGTGAGTCGCCGGGACCGATCGGTCTAGAGGCCGACCAGCTCTGCGCTCACGTTCCACAGGCGCCCGGCAGCAGCTTCGTCGCTGGCGATCGCTAGACGTTCTTTCACGTCTGCGTCCGCCCAGTAGAGGCCGCGGGCGATCTCCTCGTCCGAAGCAGTGGACAGGTGCACGGACGTCGCCGCACCCTCGGCCGGAGCAGACAGGAACGGCTTGAGCGCACGCATCAACAGCCCCATCGGCTTCGAGCCCTCGGGTCCCTGGGCGAACGACGTCCCGACCACACCTGGATGGAGGGCCTTCGCCGCAAGGCCTTCCGAAGCGAGCCGTCGATCGAGTTCGATGGTGAAGAGGATGTTCGCCAGCTTCGACGCGGCGTAGGCCATGTTCGGACTGAAGCTTCGGGTGGACTGGAGATCGTCGAAGTCGAGCCCGTCCTTGGCACGCCGGTAATTCTCGGAGCTGACCGTGATGACCCGAGACGGCGTATCGGCCAGGAGCAGATCCGTCAGGAGATTGGTCAAGAGAAACGGCCCGAGGTGATTCACGCCGAAGGTCCACTCGAATCCGTCGGGTGTCTCGAGCCGCTTCCCCGTCATGACGCCGGCATTGTTGATGAGCACGTCCAGCCGGTCTGGTGAGAAGCGAGCGGCGAACGAACGGATCGAATCGAGACTGGCGAGATCGAGATGCTCCACGTCGATCGATACACCGGTTGACGAGGCGATCTCCTCACGGGCAGCGGCGCCTCGCTGTGGGTCACGGGCAGTGATGGTGACCTGTGCACCCCGCCGAGCGAGTTCCCCAGCGGTTGCCTTGCCGATACCGGAGTTGCCGCCCGTGATGAGCACGTGTTTGCCGTCGATGTTCCAAACCATCGGTCGAGGATACGAACCGCCCCTGTCGTGCGCGAATCAGTCGGTGTTCTCCACCACTCAGTGGGAGAGAAGCGCAGCGGAAACGGCCAGACCGCTGGTGAACGCTCCCTCGATCCGTGCTCCGGAGAACGCCTCACCGGCGAGCCAGACGCCGGCACCGAGTTCGGCGTATCCGGCATCGAGTGGATTGGTCGGCATCGAATACCGCCAGCGGTGCGCGATCGAATCGACGACCGGCGTGCCGACCATGCGGTGGAACTCCCCGAGCAGCTCATCCAGCCACACCTCTGATCCTTGTTCCAGCCGCGACCGTGCGTATCCGGGGGTGCTGTGGATCGTGACGGCCGGCAGTTCGGACACCCCTTTGTGCCTGTTGTCGGCGATCCAGGCGATGAGGTCACTGTCCGGCGCCAGGTGGCCATCGACGAGGTCCGGCCCCTGCTCGAGGACGGCCATGACGGCGATGCACGGGTCGTAGTCGATTCCCTCCAGTGTCGCTCTCGTCTCCGATGTCATGAGGTCGTCGTCGATCAGCTCCAGCGCCTGTGGGATCGGGGCCGTGACGATGGTCGAGTCCGATTCGATCCGCTCTCCGGTCTCGAGCACGACGCCCGACGAGTCAACCGATGAAACCCGGGATCCGGTACGAATGTCGAGCCCGGTTGCGAGGTGCTCGCAGATCGATCGCATCGCCGGCACACCGCGGTGGCGGGGTTCGAGACCGTTGTCGGTGGTGAGGCTCACTCCCTCGTACCAGACGCCGACCACCCCTGCGAAGCTCCACTCACGGACGGCCTCCCCGAACGCGTCGCTTCTGACACTGAAATGCTGGGCGCCATGGTCGAACCGGGCGCCTGCGAACCGCTTGCTGGCCATCCGACCGCCGACGGCCCGACCCTTGTCGAACACGACGACCTCATGGCCGGCGGCGACCAGATCGCTGGCTGCGACGAGACCGCTCATGCCGGCACCGACGATGACGACCCTCACCCCGACACCTCGGCAGCAAGCAGATCGCGGATGGCGCCGAACAGCAAGACAGCCTCGATCTGGTCGAACGCCTCGGTCTCGTTGACGACCGATCCGGCGACGACGAACGAACGGTCGCCTGCAGTCAGGTACCACGACGTCCCGAGCACACCCGGCTCGCTCCCACCCTTGAACCAGATTTCATCCCACACGAGCGTCTCATCGGGCAGCCCTGGATTCGCACCGACGACGTCGGCCAAAGCCTCGAGTTCCGGCTCCGCTCCCCAACCTGCCAGGGCCACCCAGGCCTCGCACAGGTCGAGCGGTGAGGCGAACCACTCGACCGACAGCACCTCGATCGGTTCGGTCCAGCCGGTGGCGGCGCTGAGATCCGGTAGTGGCTGGGACGTCAGATCGTCGAGGACCTGTCGACGTGCATCGACATCGCCATTGACGTACTCCGCCATGAGGCCCGCGTCGCCGAGCTTCAACTGGAACAGCTCACGGGTGGTGAGGAACGGGATGTTGAATGACGGCTCGGCCGTCCGCATCTTGGCCTGGATCGCCTCGACGGCGTCGCGTCCCACCAGGGCGATCAAGTGGTCGGTGGCGGTGTTGTCGGAGATCTCGATCATCCGCTGGGCGAGGATCAGCACGGTGCGCTCGGAGCCCGGCTCCTCGGTCTGGGTGATACCGCTCGGGAGGCTGTAATTCGACTCGTCGAGGGCAACAGCATCGTTCCAGCCGATCTCGCCGGACGCCACTGCATCTGCAACGGCACCGAGCACGTACAGCTTGAACATCGAGCCGAGTGGGAGTGGCGTCGGTGACAACGTCTCGGCGATGGGTCGGCAGGTCCCATCGGTGGTCTCGGCGACCAGCGCGCCGGTGGTGCCGAGCGCGGCGAGTCGCTCGAACGCTTCGTCGTAGGTCTCCGGTGGGTCGTCGAGCGTCGGGAGTTCTCCCGGCTGAACGAAGAGACCGTCGATGCGTCCACCTGAATCGACGTTCATCAGGACGCGCAGCACCGGCTCGCCGCCGGACGGAGCGACGAGCACGACGAGGTTGGTGGAGCCCCGGGTCTCGGTGTCGATGACCTCCCATCCCGACAGTCC
>CBDTYK010000267.1:0-3307 GCA_965364595.1 uncultured bacterium | reverse complement strand
GACCGCTGGTCGGAACGCCGAGCACTGGTGCTGTTCCTGCGCCATTTCGGTTGAGTGACCTGTCGGGAGCGGGCCGGTCAGGTCCGTGAGCGGTACGAAGAGATCTTGTCGACCGGGGCACAGGTCGTTGCCGTCGGCACTGGCGGGAAGCGATACGCCAAGGCGTTCATCGAGGACTTGCAGATTCCGTTCGAGGTGCTTCTCGACGAAGACGGCAGTGCTGCCGAGATCGTGGGTACGACCACGATCGGGATCGGCATGGCGGTCAACCCCAAGGCGTGGATCGCCGGCGCTCGAGCCGTCAAGGCCGCCGGGCCGCAGGGGAAGACCGGCCGCCGTCCCATGCAGCTCGGGGCGACGCTGGTGATCGGACCGGGCGATGAACTCCTGTACGAGGACTTCGAGGAGTTCGCCGGTGACCATGCCGACATCGACGAGGTCATCGCCGTGCTCAGAGGGTGAGGTCTCCGGTTCGCGCTCTGCGGCCGCAAGACCTCGGTCGCGTGCTCGAGATCAACCAAGAGAACACCCCCGAGGTCGGTTCGATCGACGCCGACCGCCTCGCGTTTCTCTTCGCCGAGTCGGCGATCGCACTGGCGGCCGAAGTCGCTGATGAGGTCGTCGGGTTCGCAATGGTGCTTCCACCCGGGTCGACCTACGACTCGGTCAACTACCGATGGTTCGCTGAACGAGGCGACGACATCATGTACCTGGACAGGGTCGCGATCGATGCCGGGCATCGGCGTCTCGGGCTCGGGCGGGCGCTGTACACGTCGGTCTTCGACGCGATCTCGGCCCAGCACGCGTCCATGACCAGGCTCGGGCTCGAAGTCAACGTCGAACCGCCCAACCCCAGCTCGATGGCATTCCATCAGGGGCTCGGGTTCACCGAGGTCGGGCGACAGGAGACGCCTTACGGCGCGGTCGTGTCGCTCATGGAGCGGCCCGTCGGCTAGATCGCCGAGAACCATCCCATCGCCCCGCGCATTGCGATTCGGTGCTGGTGGGGATGGAACATGTAGCGGCCCCGCTCGGGCAGCGTGAACTCGAGGATCGCCCGCTCGGTCTGTCCCAACGAGATCACGTCGGTTGTCGTCAGTGGCGTCTGGCCCACTCCGGTCGGGAAGACATCGAATACCTGAGCGTGGAGGTGAAACGACGCGACCGGCTCGTACTCCAACATGTTCGTGAGATACACCCGAACCGGCTCGCCGGCCGGGACCTTGATGGGGAACTTCTCGTAGAACCCGGCGATGCCGTTCCATGCGGTGAAGGCGATCCGACCCGACATGTCGGGATCCCAACCGCCGAGTGTCAATACGATCTCGTGCGCTTCCGATCGTGGTTCATCGGGGTCGACGACGAAGACGCCGTAGAGCCCCTTGGCAATGTGCATTTCGATCGGCATCGTGTGGCAGTGATACGGATGGAGGCCCGCCGGACCGGCCTCGATCTCGTAGATGGTCTCGCCGCCCGGGGGAACCGGTTCCCAGCCGTCGTGGAAGGGTGAGTGGCGCCCGTGGAAGTGGAGGTTGTGATCGTGCCCGGTGGCGTTGCGGAAATGGACGCGCAGCAATTCACCCTCGGTCGCACGCAACGTCGGGCCGGGCACCGAGCCGTTGTAGGTCCATGCGTCGACCATGGTCCCGTTGGCGACTTCGATCCGCTGTTCGGTCACGGTCATCTGGATGTCGCGAATCGCCTGACGCGTCGCAGGCGGCGGGGTGGTGATCGCGTCGAGGTGATCGGCGCCCATCGACGGGGGAGGCGAGTACTCGCCACCGTACGGCCCTGCGTCGGCGCCGACGATCAGCTCCGAGGAGAGATGGTCCGATGCGTAGTCGGGCGGTTCACCTGCGTCTGCGCTCTGCGATCCGACGGCGCTGCCGACGAGTCCGGCCCCGAGCAGCCCGGCCCCGCCCAGGCCGAACCGTCGCAGCGTTTCCCGCCGCGTCAGACCCTGGACGGGTTCCTCGGTGCGATCCTCGCCACTCACACGATGCCGCCGATCACGACGGCTGCGCCCGTTGCGGCGAGCCAGGCGAACACCCCGACACCGACGACTCCGATGCGGCGCAGTCGTCGGTCGGTGCGATCGGCGGCGGCCAGAAACGCAAGCGCCCCGATGACCGGCACGACGATCACGACGACCGACCAACCGACCTGCCATGCCCTCGAGCGATCGTCCGTCGTCCAGATCCTCGCCAGCGACCACAGGCTTCCGAGGACCCATGCGAGCGTGGGGATCATCGAGAGGAGCACACCCATCGTCAGCGGCCAGAAACCGCTGTTCAGCACGATTCCCATGAAGACCGGTTCGGAATCGGCGATTGCGATCTCCCTCGGCAGCTCAGGCGTCGTGATCGACTCCGGGTCGAAGTCGAGCGATGCGAAGACGGCGACCGCGGGCCGTACCGGGGCGTCGGCGCCGCCAGGAAGACTCGGGAACGACTCGGTCGGTTTCGGTGCCTCTCCGTGTTCCAGCTGCGGGTTGAGCTCGAAGTTGACCTCGGCGATCCGCCCGAGGTTGTTCGAACCGGCCGCCAGTCCCCAGGGCGAGGGAAGATTGATTCCATCGCAGGAATGGAGCAGATTCAGCAGGCGTGGCGTCGACGAGTCGCCTTCGTTGTCGGAGAAGCAGGAGCGTTGTTCGGCCGGACCGCCGAGTGCGTAGTCGGAGCGGCCGGAACCCATCGCAACGTTGTCGCGAACCTCGTTCCCGCCCGAGGGCCAGAGGTTCTTGTCGATCATCGACACGACGAGCACGCCGGACGTCGGGTTGTTGACGAGGAGGTTGTTGCGAACGACCGAGTCACGGGCGCCGGCGAGCACGATTCCGTTGCCGTAGGCGGACCACTCGGCGGTCCGGTTCGGTGCGAGCTCGTCCTCCCCGTTGTGGTGCACGTAGTTGCCGGCCACGACGACGTCGCTGACCGGTGGGAGCAGCTCGGAGTCCAGGGTGTTCGGCACGATGCCGGCCACGTTGTGGCGCCATTCCGAGTTCACGATCCAGATGTTCCCGGACGAGTTCGTTCCGGAGTATCCCAGTCCGTTGTACTCCGCCACGACGTCGGTGACGACCGCATCACACGGGCGGCATTGACCGATGTAGAAACCGGCGTCCCAGCTCCCCGACGCATACGAGTGCTCCAACAGCCCGTCGACCGAATCGAATGCATAGATCCCGTAGACCCAGTCGTCGATCGCAGTGAGATACGAACCTCGATAGCCGGTGACACCGTTCCAGAAGAAGCCGTTGATCGTGTAGTTGCGGGCCGTCATGTTCTCGATGGCGACGCCATCCGCT
>CBDTYK010000266.1:0-3308 GCA_965364595.1 uncultured bacterium | reverse complement strand
CTCCAGCCGGGACGGGCGGTTCACGATCACACCGATCGCACGCGAGGAATCATCGTGCTCGAGGACATGGACGACGCTGCGATGGAAATTCGGGTCGATGAGCGTCGGGAGAGCCACCAGCAGGCGGCCTGTCAGATCCATGAGTTCACCAGCGTCTCACTCCGGCCAGATCGAGAGGCGAAACCGGACCGGAGGTGCTCCTCGATCGTGTGGTGCGCTCGGTTCGGGCTGCATCGAGACCCAATCGTACCCAGGCACCCGCTTCGTCTGGACGTTCGATGACTCAGAGCGACGGCAGACGCGCCTCGAGCCAGTCGGCGATCTCGGCGACGATCTGCGGACCTTCCGGCTCGTTGTGCAGCTCGTGGCGCAGGTCTGGATAGGTCCGGCGTTCGGCGGGCTCCATCTGCTCGAACACCTCTGAGGCCACGATCGGCACGACGGTATCTGCGGTGCCATGGATGACCAGCGTCGGTAGGTGGATCAGCCCGACGTTGGCGTTGGCCCTGTCCATTGCCTGGAAGAGCGCATCCCCCAGGCGCACCGTGGGTGTGGTGTGGACCAGAGGATCCGCGAAGTAGGCCTCACCGACGGCAGGATCACGAGACAACTGTTCGCCCTTGATTCCCGAAGGGATGGAGAGCTTCCCGACGACGTGGCTCAGTATTCTCGAAGCCGTGCGTTGCCACGCTGCACCACCCGCAAGGGCTGGGGCCGAGAGCACGGCGAGATCAGGCTGGGGGCGCTCCGACTCGAGATACTCCGCAGCCAGCAGGCCCCCCATCGAGTGCCCGTAGAGGACAGACGGCAACGCGTCGTCGACCATGGGCCCGAGATGAGCCTCGATCTGATCGAGAAAGAGGGTCCAGTCTTCGATGTCGGCTCTGGCGCCGCCGGTCGCTCCACAGCCGATGAGGTCGAACGACTCGACACGGAAACCCCGTTCCGCCAACCAGCCGCCAACATGCTCGTATCTCCCGGAATGTTCGGCGATCCCGTGGACGATCAGCACGTTCGCCTTCGGCTCGGTGGTCTCCCACGTTCTCGTGAGCTCGTGGGTGCCGTCTGGAGTCACGGTGGGGCGTGCGGTACTGGAGATCATGAGGCGTTCCTGTCGGGTCAGATGAAGCGCCGGGAGACCAGTTCGACGGGAACTGGCGTCCCACGCATGTCGACTGCAAGGGTATCCGAATCCCGATCGACCAACCCCATCCCGATCCCCTCCGATCGGATCGGGCTGAACGACCCGGACGTGACTCGCCCGACGGTTTCGCCGGCCCCGTCCACGAGCAGTTGACCCGAACGGGGGATCCTCCTGCTCGACGTGGTGAAGAGACGGCGCCGTGACCGGCTCGTCGGATCGAGCGAGTCCTTCCCGATGAACTCGTGCGAGAGGTCGACGGCGAAGCCGAGACCGACCTCGTAGGGGTTCGTCGTCTCGTCCATGTCCTGCCCCCACAGCGGGAGCCCTGCCTCGAGTCGAAGTGTGTCGCGGGCACCGAGCCCGCACGGAACCGCCCCGGCTCCGAGCACCGAACGGGCGATGGCCTCCGCCTGGCCGATCTCGACGATGATCTCTCCGCCGCGCTCGCCCGTGTACCCGGTACCGGCCACGATGGCTCCGGGAGCGACTGACGAACCCTGGACCGAGAATCGTGGGCCGTCGAACCCGACGACGTGTTCGAGGATGCCCGGTGCGTCGGGACCCTGAACGGCGAGCATGGCGGTGGACTCGCGGAGATCGACCGGCGTCGCCTCTCCGAGCCGGTCCATGACGGCGGCGTGGTTCGCGGCGTTGGGGAGCACGATGAAGGACGACTCCCCCAGCCGCCAGATGACGATGTCGTCGAGGATCCCGCCCTCTTCGTTCAACACCAGACCGTAGGAGCTGCCACCGATGTCGATCGAGTCACCTGCGATGGTGGTGTGCCGGTCGATGGCCTCGATGCTGCCGGTGCCGTCGATCTCGAACCTGCCGAGGTGGCTCACGTCGAAGATCCCGGAACGTTCACGCACGGCGAGGTGCTCTGCCACGACCGATTCGTACTGCAACGGCATCGACCAGCCGCCGAAATCCGTGAACTTCGCTCCGAGCTCGACGTGAAGGTCGTGAAGCGGGCCGGTCCGGCTCACGGAGCGGATCCGCGGTCGGTGAGTGTGACCAATCGTGGCTCACCGGGAATCCGAGTCGGCGGCGCCCCCTGGTCGAGGTGCTCTGGATCGTCGAGCCCGTACTTCAACACGAGATGCAGGTAGTCGCGGAGATACAGGATCTTGCACTCCACTTCGGGGTGGTGCTCGGCGAGCTTGCGGAGCTTGGCGTTCTTCCGTGTCACGAGCTTCTGATTCATCGTGGTGATCTCGATGTAGCAGTCCTCTTCGGGAAGGTAGAAGTCGGGCGCGAAGAACTTCGTCGGCTCACCATCGTCGTCGAACTCGATGGGAAACGAGTCGGGTTCGTATTGCCACTCGACGTCATAGAAGTCGAGAAGCAGCGCGAACTGCCGCTCGGAGTTGTGAGCGAACTCGACCCCGGCTGCGGGCTTCCGGTAGCCGGGGTCGGTCGACATCAGTGTGCCTCGACCGCCGGCAATTCGACCGTCGGCGTCACGACGGGCGCGGGGTTCAGTTCATGAATGGCACCGGCGACCTCGTCCTGCACCGGTCCGACTGCGATGCCGAACACGCCCTGACCGCGCCTGAACACGTCGACAACCTCGTCGGCGCTGTGCGCTGCGTAGATGCTGTGTCCGTCGGAAAGCAGGGTCACATCTGCGAGTGGCTCGTCTGAGGCGAGCTGGGTCCTGAGGATCTCGACGGCGGACCGGATCTTCTTGAGGCTCATGCCGGCGTCGAGCAGGCGTTTGATGACCTTGAGCTGGACCAGATCGGTGAAGGAGTACATACGTTGCGAACCAGACCCGGAAGCCTCTTGGAGGGAAGGGCGCAGCAGTTCGGTCCTGGCCCAGTAGTCGAGTTGGCGGTAGGTGATCCCCACGAATTTGCAGACTTGGGGGGCCCGATACCCGACGACTTCCTGATTGTTCGCTTCCGACATGGGATCTCCTCGATCTCCCGCCCGGCCAGGTCAGCGTTCTCCTCCTCGAGCGCGCCGACCCAACCCGATTACATCACCGTAATTCCACCAGCGTCGGGAAGCTAGTTCACGAATCCCGTAGTTGTCAACAACCGTTGTGGACAACTCCGCGAGAACCTGCCGTCGTGAGCCACCTCAGGGACGCGAGAGGCTGTCCGGTATGCGCCATGCGCTGTGCGCTCGTGGAGGGCAGCGTGGCCCCACCCTCGTA
>CBDTYK010000265.1:0-3312 GCA_965364595.1 uncultured bacterium | reverse complement strand
TCTCGCCTCCTGCTCGGTTTCCCGCACGATGACGTGAGAACGCAGCCCGATCGCCAGGCTCCGGCCGTACTCGGCTGCCCGATCCTGCATCTCAGAGGCCGTGGCGCCGACCGAGGCCACGGTGTCGGGCCAGGTGAGGAAGACGTCCGCTTCTCGTGCCGCGACGTCCTTCGCCGCTTCGGAGAATCCGCCGAAGTACATGGGGGGACACGTTCCCGACACCGTGGAGATGCGGGGTGGCTCCAAGTCGAGGTCGAGGAAGTCGCCGTGGATCTGGAGCTTGTCGTTGTTCAGCAACGTTCGGAGCGCCTGCATCCACTCGATCGTTCGCTGGTACCTGGGAGCCGACTCGAGGCTCTCGCCCGGGATGTCGGACGAGATGATGTTGATGGTGAGCCTGCCGCCGAGCATCTGGTCGATCGTGGCAAGCTGGCGGGCGAGTTGAGGCACCCACATCTCGCCCATTCGCACGGCGACCAGGAGCTGAATCTGTTCGACCGTCGGCGCGATTGCACTGGCGAACGAGACGGTGTCGATGCCGAGGGTGTAGCCACTCGGCAAGAGGATGTTGTCGAACCCGAGCCGGTCCGCCGTCTGAACGATGTCCCGGCAGTGTGGCCAGGAACTCTTGAGCGCAGGATCGGGGACACCGAGGAATTCGTAGTCGTCGTCGCACAGTGCGCCGAACCAGGAGACTTCGATTGTCATGGAAGTGCTTCTCCTTCCGAAGCTTCGATCAGGGTGTACACGTCGTCTCGCGTGAGGGTGACGTCCAGGGCTGCAGTCGCCGACCGCAGCCGGTCGGGCTTCTGGGACCCGAGGAGCGCCACCGGTTGCGACGGGTGGGCCAGCACGAAGGCGAGCGCAATTGCCGTCCGGTCGACGTGCTCCCTCGCGGCCAGCGCATCGATCTCGAGCATCAGCTCTGTTCGGACGTTGTGACCGGTTGCGAGAGCGCCGCCGGCCAGCGCGCTCCATGCGAGTGGGCGGAGTCCGAGCCGCATGGCCTGGTCGAGGGTCCCGTCCCGGAGCGGATCGAGGTGGTTGGCAGAGAACTGCGGTTGGGTGGAGACGACCGAGTCTCCGAGATAGGACACGAGAGCCTCGGTTTGGGCGGGAGTGAAGTTCGATACGCCGACCGCGCCGATCTTGCCGGAGTCGATGAAACCGGTGAGCGTGCCGGCCAGGTCCTCGGGATGGGTGAACATGTCTGGTCGGTGGATCTGATAGAGGTCGATCCGCTCGACACCGAGCCGTGACAGGGAGGCGTCGAGTGCGTCGGTGAGATAGCGACGCGACGAGTCGTAGGGAATGCCCGGCATGATTCCGCCCTTCGATGCCAGCACCATCCGGTCGCGCAGTGCAGGCGCCGCTGCCAAGACCGAGCCGAGCAGCCGTTCGGCGTCACCGAACCCGTCGCCGCCCCAATCGAGGCCGTACACGTCTGCCGTGTCGATCAGATTCATCCCGAGATCGAGTGCGGTCTCGACGAGGGAAGTGGCGGTCGGCACGTCGTGACCGACGAATCGCCAATGTCCGAACGCAAGCGGACCCACCTCCGGGAGGGGCCCGAGCGACCGCGGTGATGAGGTGTTCAGGTTCATGAGATCCTTGGATTGCGTGGCTCGAACAGGACCCTAGTGTGTCGACAAACGCAGAAAGATCGGTGAATGAGCGAGCGATTCCGCTACGGCGTGATCGGCACCGGAATGATGGGTGTCGAGCACATCATGAACATCAACCACATCGACGGCGCCGCCGTCACGGCCTATGCAGACCCACATGAACAGTCGCGATCGAACGCAGCTTCGATCACGGCGGACGCGATTGCGTTCGGCGACTACCGCGAGCTGCTCGAGTCCGATCTCGTCGACGCAGTCGTGATCGTCACACCCAACCACACCCACGTCGACGTGCTCGCGGACGCACTCGCCACCGACCTCCACGTCTTGGTCGAAAAGCCGTTGTGCACGACGGTTGAGGATTGCCGACTGACGATCGAACGCGCAGCAGACCGTGAGGCCATCACATGGGTCGGGCTCGAATACCGGTACATGCCGCCGGTGGCTCGGCTCATCGACGAGGTCCGCAAGGGGACCGTCGGCGACCTGAAGATGCTGGCGATTCGCGAGCACCGGTTCCCGTTCCTTCCGAAGGTCGACAACTGGAACCGTTTCAACCGGAATTCTGGAGGCACGCTCGTCGAGAAGTGCTGTCACTTCTTCGACCTGATGAACCAGATCGTCGGCTCCGAGCCCGTGCGGGTGATGGCATCCGGTGCCCAGGACGTGAATCATCTCGACGAGTCCTACGACGGGGAGACACCCGACATCCTCGACAACGCCTACGTGATCGTCGACTACGACTGTGGAGCCAGGGCGATGCTCGATCTGTCGATGTTCGCCGAGGCGACCTACAACCAGGAGGAGCTGGTTGCCGTCGGTGAGAAGGGCAAGGTCGAGGCGTTCATTCCCGAGATGCTGATCCGCATCGGGCGCAGAGGTGAGCACTACATCGGTCAGGCGGAGCAGCACCACGTGATCGATCCGCGGATCAAGTTCCAGGGTCATCATCACGGCTCGAGTTATCTCGAGCATCTGGACTTCATCGCCGCGTGCCGCAGCGGGTCGAGCGCCTCCGTCGATCTCGAGGCGGGCTTGATCAGTGTCGCCATGGGAGTGGCTGCCCACAAGAGCATCGACGAGCGCCGGGTCGTGGAGATGTCAGAGGTGCTCTGAACCGCCTCACGCAACACGCTCCACGCCACACGCTCGGTGTCTCTCGCCCCGATCTCTGTTCTCACTGGGATGTCCGGATACGCTCTGGACATGTTCGAGTCGTTGGTCGATCGTCGGGTCCGCGAGGCGATGGAGCGGGGGGACTTCGATGACCTGCGAGGTTCGGGCAAGCCGCTCCCGGGTTCGGGCAGACCCTACGAACCCAACTGGTGGGTCCGGTCTTACCTCGAACGCGAGCGTTCTGAGGATCGGCGTCGTGCCGAATACGAGCGGATCGAGGCGCGACTCGGTGCGCTCTGGGCGCTCGGTTCCGAGGACGCGGTACGCAACGCCGTCGAACGGCTCAACGCCGAAGTAGCGGAACTCGACGGAGGTCCCGACCGACTCGAGCCCTTCGATGTCGAGTCGGTCGTGACTGCCTGGAAAGCGATGGTCAGGGCCCGAGCCGGCCGGTCCACCTGAGAGCCCTCACCTGCCGTCGCAATCACTGGCCCCGAAGCGCATTTCGGATATGCTGATGCTCCGCAGAATCCGTCCGAGGGGGACATCCTGACTGCCGACACCCAGGAAGCCA
>CBDTYK010000264.1:0-3331 GCA_965364595.1 uncultured bacterium | reverse complement strand
GACCCGACAGGCCATGAGTTCCGGGTTGTGGGTTGTGGGTCTCACTCCACAACCCACGACCCATGATCAGGCGGGCTTGGCCATCGCCAGCGCTTGTTCGCGGGTGACTTCCATACCATGGACCGAGCCGGCATGTTCTTGCACCTTGGCGAAGACCTCGTCGTCGTCCTCTCCGAGAAGCGAAACACCACATTCACAGTCGACCTTCTTGGCCATCGGGCACCTCCTATCGTCTGTCCCGTGACACGACAATACGCCTCGGTCGTTGGGCGCCGTTTGGGAGTGGTTTGGCGATGAGTCAGGTGCGGCTGTATCTGACGGGTGAGCCTGCGTGGGAGTCCGGCGATCTGGTGGTGCGTCCGGCAGATCTCGCCGGACGACAGGGGCGGCTGGTCTTCACGATGCTCGCGTGGAAACACGACACACCCGTGCCTCGAGATGAGATCGCCGAGGCGCTGTGGCCGTCTGACCCGCCCGGGTCGTGGGAGACGACGCTGTCGGCAGTCGTCAGCAATCTGCGAAAGATCCTGCCGGGCGACCTCGTGATCGATCACGCCGTCGGGTGCTACCGGCTGGGCACGCCGACCGACGTGTGGGTGGACGTCGAGGCGGCCTACGAGGCGGCGCACGAGGCGGAGGGAGCGATCCGATCGGGCAATCTGAGCTCGGTGTACGCATGGTCGGGGGTCGCAACCACGATCACACGACGGCCATTCCTGGCGGGCGAGTACGGGGCCTGGATCGAAGCACGGCGCCGCGAGCTTGCCGCGTTGCGGATCCGAGGGCTCGAAGCCGCGATCGAGTTCTGCGTGTGGAACACCGAATGGGGCCCTGCGACGAGATACGCCGAAGCATTGATCGAGCTCGATCCACTGAGAGAGGCCTCCTATCGCCGGCTCATGTCGATCGCATCGGCGTCCGGCGATCGCGCAGCGGCGGCTCGGGCCTACGAGCGTTGCCGAACGGTCCTGGCCGAGGAACTCGGCGTTCTCCCCCACCCCGAAACCGAGTTGCTCTACGACGAGATCCTCGGCGCCTGAGGGCGTCTCACGTCTCACGTTTCACGTCGAAGTGACTGTGAACAGAACCCAGAACTCAGAAGCCGGGAACTCTCCCGACGGTCAGCCCTCGGTCGGGGGCGTGAAGTGGCGTTCCAACGAGTGCCACACCGAGGGGTAGTCGTCCTGGAGTGCGGGAATCGAACCGGCGTACGCAGTGGGGATGAGGGGGTACCGCGTCTCGAACATGAACGACATCGTGTCCGACAGTCGCTCCGGTTGCAGGTCGGACGTCGTCGCCTTGATCCAGGCGTCGTGGTCGGGCCCGTGGGGGAAGTACATGTTGTGCAGGCTCATCCCACCCGGAGCGAACCCCTCCTCCTTGGCGTCGTAGACGCCGTAGAGGATGCCCATGAACTCCGACATGATGTTCTTGTGGTAGTAGGGCGGCCGGAACGTGTGCTCCCCGACCAGCCAGCGATCGGCGAACACCACGAAGTCGATGTTGGCGATGCCCGGGTCCGAACTCGGCGAGGTGAGAACGGTGAAGATCGACGGATCGGGATGGTCGTAGCTGATCGAACCGATGACGTTGAACAGCCGCAGGTCGTACTTGTAGGGCACGTGGTTGCCGTGCCACCCGACGACGTCGAGCGGTGAGTGGTCGAGCTCGACCGAGAACAACCTCCCGTCGAATTTCACGAACATCTCACCGGGCTCGTCGTTGTCCTCGTATGCGGCCACCGGGCTGAGGAAGTCGCGGGGGTTTGCGAGCCCGTTCGCCCCGATCGGCCCCCGCTCCGGCAGCTCGAGATAGGTGCCGTAGTTCTCGCACACGTAACCGCGGGCGGTCTCATCGATGAGGTCGACCTTGAACACCATGCCCCTGGGGATCACCACGATCTCGCCCGGCTCGACCTCGAGGACGCCACACTCGGTTGCGACCGTCAGCCGGCCGTCCTGTGGAACGATGAGGAGCTCTCCGTCTGCGTCGTAGAGGTACGAGTCGGACATCGACCGGTTCGCCATGTAGATGTGTGCGGCCATGCCGACCTGGGTGTGGGCGTCGCCGTTCGTCGCGATGGTCCGTAGGCCTGTCAGAAACGTGGTCTCTTCATCGGGAAACGGCGGCGGATCCCATCTCAGCTGGCCGATCGGCGGGTCGGATTCACGGTTGGGGGCGCTCCGGATGAAATGGCGGTCGACCTCGGTGAACCTCCAGGCATGGCGGACCGACGGCCTGATCCGGTACAGCCAGGTCCTGCGGTTGCGGGCATTCGGAACGGTGAAGGCGGTGCCCGAGAGCTGCTCGGTGTAGAGGCCGAGCGGCGGCTGCTGCGGGTTGTTCTGGCCGACCGGCAGCGCCCCGGGCACCGCTTCCGACGCGAACTCGTTTCCGAAGCCGGACTGGTACTCAACAGCCATGGGTCGTCTCCATGCCCGGACCCTACCCGGCGGCGAATTCCGACTGGCCCGCTGCGCCGATCAGCCTGCCGCCAACTTCTCCATCGCGGCCCGGATGAGCGACTCGGCCTCGGCGGCGATCGGCGCGATGTCGTCTTCGCCGGTCACCTGAGACATCAACGCCGGGTCCATCGCCTCGACGAGCACGCCCTCGTCCGACTCACGCACCACCACGTTGCACGGGAGGAGGGAACCGATCCGGCGCTGGACGTCGAGCGCCCGACCGGCGAGGTTGGGGTTGCAGGCCCCGATGATCACGTACTGCTCGATCTCCTTGCCGATCTTCGCATGGAGCGTGGCCTTGACGTCGATTTCGGTCAACGTGCCGAAACCCTGCTCTGCGAGCGCAGCCTTCACCGCCGGCAGCGCCGCGTCGAATTCCATGTCGAGTGTGACGACTGGTTCCAGAATCATGAGACTCCCCTATTCGTCATCCGGACGTGGGCTCGCCCGGCCGAAGCGTTCTCGTCTCGACGAACGCTACACCGTGCAGAGGTCTCAGTTGTCGTCTGGGTAGTGGTCAGCCACTCGGTCCTCGAGCTCACGTGTCACGATGTGTTCTTTGGGCGCTTTCGGCGCGCTCCGCACCACATCGGCCGCGTAGGGCAGGACGATCCGGCCATCCCCTGTACGAGCGAACCTGGCGAGCGGAACGTATCGACTGGATCGGAACAAGCCCGGGTCCACCACTGCGAGCTTCGGATCCGACCCGGTGTCTTCGAAGATCACATCGACGACCTTGCCGATCGGCTCATGTCGCAGATCGACCACGATGCGGCCCACGAGGCCGCCGTCTGAACTGTTGGTCACAGCTCCCCCTTTCACGGCTCCCAACCCCGCCCTTGGCACCCACCATATCCGACGGTGTG
>CBDTYK010000263.1:0-3338 GCA_965364595.1 uncultured bacterium | reverse complement strand
TGTGCAATCATTTCAGTACGTCTGGAATACGAGACGGCCGGACCTGATGGCCCGGCCGCCCGTGTGCTCCGAGGGACCGACAGCGCAGACATCGGGTATCCCGTCGGAGCAACCTTGACTGGATGCTCGCCCCCTCTTGGCGGAGGCGGGCGACATACTGACACAACTCCGGCAATCGTCCACAACTCAGCGCAGGTCATTTCCACCTGCAGCCGAGGGGCTAGTCCTTTGGCAGACATTGACAATCGTAAGCCGAGGGCGTCGCCAACGGCGAATCCGACCGAGATCCGACAACTAACGTTGCAGGTGTGAACGTTCTCCTGATCGACGACGACTCTGACGACGCGTACCTGGTGCGTCGAGAACTCGAGCGCTACGGCATCGCCGTGGAGTGGGCGGCCGGGTTCGATGCAGGCGTGGAAGCCTTCGGAGCCCGAAGCTTCGATGCGGTGCTCGTCGATCATCTTCTCGGAGCCCGGACCGGGCTCGAATTCATCAAGCATGCCGGGTCGCAGCAGCCGGCAGTCCCGATCATCCTCATCACCGGACTGGAATCCCAAGAGGTCGACGACGCGGCACTCGAGGCCGGCGCAGCCGGGTTCGTCCTCAAGGACGATGCGAGGGGAGACCTCTTGAGCCGCACGATCCGCTACGCCGTCCGCGCCAGCAAGGATCAGCAGCCGACCGCCCGACAGGACTCACGTTCCAAGCCGGGCGGCAAGGACCTGACGCTCCAAGTGGCGTTGTCGCGCGGGATGACGATTCGAGACGCCGCCAAGGCGGCCGGGATGTCGGAACGCACCGCCTACCGCCGGATGAACGACCCCGTCTTTCAAGAGCAGCTCGCCGCCCTCGAGTCCGAGCTCCGCCAACGCATGGTCGACCGCACCGTCGAGGACATCCTGAACATCGAGTCCTGAGTCCTGAGTCCTGGGTCGTGGGTTCTGGGTTGTGGCGCGAACTCAAAACCCAGAACCCATCACCCACGACTTCCCGGCGTTTTGACCCTTCCGGAGGGGAGCCATATACTGTCGGCTCGTAGTCTTGTGCAGTGCTGTACTGAACTACTTCCCTCTCTCTCGATGAGTCGCTGTGACCAGCGCCGTGTCCGGGGAGCGGAACATCGAGAACTCGGAGTGGGCACGAGTGCCGTGCTCCTCATACGTCAGGAGAAGGATTTGCCGACGATCCAGCAGCTCGTCCGCGACGGCCGGAAAAAGAAGAAGAAGAAAGTCAAGACCGCTGGTCTCGCCGGTGCCCCGCAGCGTCGCGGTGTGTGCACCCGCGTCTACACCGTCAGCCCCAAGAAGCCGAACTCCGCCCTTCGCAAGGTCTGCCGCGTGCGTCTCTCCTCGGGCATGGAAGTGACCGCCTACATCCCCGGCGAAGGACACAATCTCCAGGAGCACAGCATCGTGCTCGTTCGTGGTGGTCGCGTTCGTGACCTTCCTGGAGTTCGCTACAAGGTCGTCCGCGGAGCGCTCGACGCCGCATCGGTTCAAGATCGCAAGCAGGCCCGTTCCCGCTACGGAACGAAGAAGGAGTCCTGACATGCGTCGCGCACCAGCACAGAAGCGCAAGATCGAGCCGGATCCGGTATTCAAGAGCGTCCTGGTCAGCCAGGTCATCAACAAGGTCCTCCTCAAGGGCAAGAAGGACACCGCCCGCAAGATCGTCTACGACGCACTAGAGATCGTCGAACGTCGGGTCAACCAGGACCCCACGATCGTACTCAAGCGCGCCATCGACAACATTCGTCCCCAGGTCGAGGTCCGCTCCCGCCGCGTCGGTGGCTCCTCGTACCAGGTTCCCGTCGAAGTCCCGCCCCGCCGCTCCAACACGCTTGCGGTCAGGTGGCTGGTGAACTTCGCCCGCAAGCGCCGTGAGCCGACGATGGCCATGCGTCTCGCCAACGAGATCATGGACGCATCGAACAACAGCGGCGCAGCGGTCAAGCGGAAAGAGGACATCCACAAGATGGCGGAGTCCAACCGGGCCTTCGCCCACTACCGCTGGTAGTCCGCCCAACGTTCTGACGCCCAGCAGTCCCACTTCCATCGCGGTTGTGGGATTGTTGGATTCACGACCTGATCCAGAAAGAGACCAATGAGCAAGAGAAGTGCGCCCCTCGACAAGGTACGCAACATCGGAATCATGGCCCACATCGACGCGGGCAAGACGACGCTGACCGAGCGGATCCTCTTCTACACCGGTCGTAACTACAAGATCGGTGAGGTCCACGAGGGCGCCGCCACGATGGACTGGATGGAGCAGGAGCAGGAGCGTGGCATCACCATCACCTCGGCCGCCACCACCTGCCAGTGGGACGGCCACACGATCAACATCATCGACACCCCCGGCCACGTCGACTTCACCGTCGAAGTGGAGCGCTCGCTTCGCGTGCTCGACGGAGCAGTCGCTGTCTTCGACGGCGTCGCCGGAGTCGAGCCCCAGTCCGAGACCGTGTGGCGGCAGGCCGACCGATACGGGGTGCCCCGCATCTGCTTCATCAACAAGCTCGACCGGACCGGCGCAGACTTCTATGCCGACGTCGACTCGATCGTCGAGCGACTCGGTGCCAAGCCGCTCGTCATGCAGCTCCCCGTCGGATCCGAGGCGGACTTCCACGGTGTTGTCGACCTCGTCGAGATGAACGCCAAGATCTGGCTCGACGACATGGGCAAGGAGTGGGAGATCACCGAGATCCCCGAGGACCTCGCCGAGCGTGCTGCGACCTATCGGTCAGAGCTCGTCGAATCCGTCGCCGAGGTGGACGAGAACCTCCTCGAGGCCTTCTTCGAGAACGGCGACCTGACGTCCGAGCAGATCCGCGACGGCGTCCGCAAGGGCACCCTGGCACACGAATTCACTCCGGTGTTCTGTGGCTCCGCTTTCAAGAACAAGGGCGTCCAGTTGCTCCTCGATGCAGTCGTCGCCTACCTCCCGAGCCCGCTCGACCTCCCCCCGGTGTCTGGTTTCAAACCCGGTGACGAGGAGAACGAGATCGCCCGGAAGGCGGACGACACCGAGCCGTTCTCTGCGCTCGCCTTCAAGATCATGTCCGACCCACACGTCGGCAAGCTCACCTACTTCCGGGTGTACTCGGGTTCGATGAACAAGGGCGACACCGTCATCAACACCACGAACGGCAAGAAGGAGCGCATCGGGCGCCTGCTGCGCATGCACGCGAACACTCGTGAGGACATCGACACCATCTACACGGGCGACATCGTCGCCGGCGTCGGGCTCAAGACCGTCAAGACCGGAGACACCCTCTCCGACACGGGCAACGCGATCCAGCTCGAATCGATGACGTTCCCGGCACCGGTCATCTCCGT
>CBDTYK010000262.1:0-3356 GCA_965364595.1 uncultured bacterium | reverse complement strand
GCCCAGCAGCCCGTCGAGGAGGCCGCCGCCCGCGCCGGTATGCCGTTCGTGAATTACCGCTGGCTCGGTGGCATGCTCACCAACTGGTCGACCATGCAGAAGCGTGTCTTCTACATGAAGGAGCTCGAGCGCATGGAGGAGTCGGGGGAGATGAACCTCCGACCCAAGAAGGAGCGGCTCCGGCTGCGCCGTGAGCTCGAGAAGCTCGAGAGGAACCTCGGCGGGCTCCGCGACCTGAAGAAGACGCCCGAGGCGATGTTCATCGTCGATGTCAACACCGAGCACACCGCCGTCAAAGAGGCCACCCGACTGGGGATCAAGCTGATCGCGCTCGTCGACTCGAACTGTGACCCCGACAACGTGGATGTGGTGATCCCGGGGAACGACGATGCCATTCGATCGGCCGAAGTGATCGCCATGGCGCTCGCTGAGGCGGCCCGTGAGGGCAAGGAGCTCGCCGGGGCGAAGAAGGTCGACAAGGACGAGACGGAGAAGGCCTGAGATGGCAGACTTCAGCGCAAAGGACGTACAGCGGCTCCGGCAGTCGGCCGGCGTCGGGATGATGGACGCCAAGAAGGCGCTCACCGACTCTGGTGGCGACTTCGACAAGGCAGTCGAGTTGCTCCGCGAGCGTGGCCTCGCCAAGCTCGCCAAGCGGGCCGATCGTGAGGCCAACGAGGGGACCGTCGGTTCCTACCTGCATGTTCAGAACGATCACGTCGTCATGGGGGTCCTCGTCGAGCTGGTCTGTGAGACCGACTTCGTGGCCAAGAGCCCGGAGTTCAACGAGGTGGCTACCGACATCGCCATGCACGTGTCCTGGTCGGACCCACTCGCTGTGACGAGGGACGACCTCGACGAGGCGGTCATCGCCAAGGAGAAGGAACTCTTCGAGCGTGAGGCGAAGGCCTCCGGCAAGCCCGAGGCCGCGCTCCCCAAGATCGTCGAAGGCCGGCTCGAGAAGTTCATCACCGAGCAGGTGCTCACCGAGCAGCAGTTCGTCAACACCCAGAAGTTCGAAGGTACTGTCGGCGACATGGTGACTGCGCTGGCGACGAAGATGGGTGAGAACATCTCCATCGGTCGGATCAGCCGCATCGCCGTCGGCGAGTGACTTCACCCCTTCACACGGGTCCCGAGCAGGCGGGGAGCGGACGATGACCGCTCCCCGCCGCGTGCTCCTCAAACTCTCCGGAGAGGCTTTTGCCGACCCCGAGAAGGGCTACGGGATCGATCCTGTGACCGTCGAGCGGGTCGCCAAGGAGATCGCCGAGGCCCACGCCACCGGTGTACAGCTGGCGATCGTGGTCGGCGGCGGCAACATCTTCCGGGGCGTCTCGCAGGCAGCCAAGGGAATGGATCCTGCGAGCGCCGACTACATGGGGATGCTGGCAACGGTCATCAACGCACTGGCAGTGCGCGACGCCCTCGAGAAGGCCGGTGTTCCGACGCGAGTGCAGTCGGCGATCACGATGCAGCAGCTCGCCGAGCCGTACATCCGGCTGCGTGCGATCAGGCACCTGGAGAAGGGCCGGATCGTCATCTTCGCCGCCGGGACCGGCAACCCGTTCTTCACCACCGACACGACTGCGGCGCTCCGTGCCGTGGAGATCGGAGCGGAGATCCTCCTCAAGGCCTCCAAGGTCGATGGGATCTACGACTCCGACCCCAAGACCAACCCCGGCGCCACCCGGTTCGACCAACTCGACTACATGGAATTCCTGTCGCTGGGTCTCCGGGTGATGGACTCGACCGCCATTACGATGTGCCGGGAGCACGGCGTTCCGATCGGCGTCTTCGACATGACCGAACCGGGGAAGATTCTCAAGGCGGTCAGCGAGGGCGAGGTCGGCACGATCGTCCACTGAGCTGGATGACGGGCTCCCGCCACCGGCAGTGAGGAGCGACATGATTGAAGAACTACTCGACGATGCCAGCCATCGCATGGACCAGGCCGTCGACAAGGCGGCGTCGGACTTCACCACTGTTCGCACCGGCCGTGCCAACCCACAGATCCTCAATCGGGTGGTCGTCGAGTACTACGGCACCCCGACGCCGCTCCAGCAGCTCGCCACCATGTCGGTTCCCGAACCCCGTCTGCTGGTGGTGCAGCCGTTCGACAAGAGCACGATCAACGACATCGAAAACGCCATTCGGGCCTCGGACCTCGGGTTGAACCCGTCCAACGACGGGAACCTCGTGCGGATCTCGTTCCCCACCCTCACCGAGGAGCGGCGCAGGGAGCTCACCAAGCTCGTCCATTCCATGGCCGAGGACGGAAAGATCGCCATTCGCAACATTCGCCGATCGACCAAGTCCGACCTCGAGGACCTCCACGGTGAGATCTCCGACGACGACATCCGTCGAGCCGAGAAGGAACTCCAGGAGATCACCGACCTCCACACCGACCGCATCGACGAGCTGCTCGAGGCCAAGGAAGCCGAATTGATGGAGGTGTGAGGTGAGCGACGAATCGGGGAAGCCCGTCGCCCGCCCGTGGGAGTCGCCGAACGACGAGCCCGAGCCCGAGCCCGAGCCCGAGTCCGGGTCCGGGTCCGGGTCCGGGTCCGAGTCCGAGATCGAGATCGAGCTTCCGAGCGAGGAAGAAGTCGAGCAGAGCCTCTCTGCGCTCGAATCCGGACCGACCAGTCTCGATGACTTCACCGACGAGGATTACCTCAGCGCCACCACGCAGGAGTACCGGGGTCTCGCCGAGTCGGTCGCTGCCGCCGACACCCAGGAGTTCCCGAAGCAGGCGGTTGCTGCGGCCCTTCCTGGCGTCGGCACCGGGCTGATCGGATTCGAAGACGTGACCGGTGAGCGCGGGGTCTCAGAAGAGGACGTCGAGACGGCAGAGCAGCGCCGGACCACCGACTTGACCATTCGCGTCGTCTCGGCCGTGATCCTGGCTGGCGTCTTCATCGCCACGCTGGTGCTCGGCGGGGCCTGGTTCACCGGCTTCGTGCTCATCGCCATGGTCGTTGCGATCGGTGAGTTCTACGCGTCCGTGCGAACGGTCGGATACAACCCGCTTGCACTCTTCGGCCTCATCGGCGTGATCGGCGCCGCCATCGCAGCCGATGCCTATGGCACCACCGGGCTGTACGGCTGGGTCGCGGTCACGATCGGAGCGACCGCCTTCTTCTTCAGCCTGGCGCAACGCCGTAATCCGCTGGACGACGCGGGTATCACCGTCATGGGCCTGGTCTGGATCTCGCTGCTCGGGTTCGCAATCGTCATCGGACGGAGCGATTTCGCAGTGCCCGTGATCCTTCTCACCGTGCTCGGCACTGCGGGTTTCGACATCGGGGCGTATTTCGTCGGCAAGACCTTCGGTAAGCGCCAACTTGCTCCTT